>NZ_BAAGPR010000076.1:0-39532 GCF_054783955.1 Streptomyces mayteni
GCCGCCCGCATGGCGGCGGCGATCGCCGCCGCGTTCGGTTCCCGGCGCCCGCCGAGCACCGCGCACAGCGGCCCCGCGAACAGCTCGGCCTCGTTGTCCGCGACCAGGATCCGGGCGCGGATCCGCTCCCTGGCCACCCGGTCGAGCCGGACGCCGCCCCAGGTGACCGCCGAGGCGCCGGCGGCGAACCCGCCGAGCCGGTCGAGCACCGCCGCGGTCTCCGCCGGCCGCGCGCCGACCAGGGCGGTCAGCCGGGCGGGCGCGACCGAGACGCCCGACTCCGGGTCGTGCAGCCGGGATCCGGTCGGGGGTTCCGCCAACGGGGCGGAGTCGTCGGCGCGTTCGGGCTCCAGGTCGAGGAAGCGGATGATCCTGCGGGCCGCGACCAGACCGCGGCTCACGTCGTAGGCGCCCTCGATCAGGTACGCCACGGGGAGCGACAGCACCGCCACATAGCCGTAGACGGCGACGAGTTCGCCCACCGTGATGTCGCCGCTGGCGGCGAGCCTGGCCGCCAGCCAGGTCACCACGGCCAGGAAAAGCACCGGCAGGCCGGCGCCGAGCGCCTGGATCCAGCTGGTGACCGTGGCCACCCGGTAGCCCTCGGCGCGCAGCAGCGCCGAGTCGCGCCGATAGCGGTCGGCGTAGGCGTCCTTGCCGCCGAGCCCGCCAAGCACCCGGAGGCCGCCGACGATGTCGAGCACCCGGGCGGTCAGGCCGCTCTCCCGCTCCCGGTAGGCCGTCTCCGAGCCGCGCAGCGGGCCGAGCAACGGCCCGACGAGCAACGCCAGCACGGGCACGCCGAACAACACGATCACGGCCAGCACGGGTGAGATGGCCAGCAGCAGCACGGCCACCATGACGAAGGCGATCGACGCGACGGCGGTGGAGCTGGCGACGGTCAACGCGTGCCCGGCGACGGCCACGTCGCGCATGCCGATGGTGACCACCTCGCCCGCGGTGACCCGGCGGGGCAGCGTGGCGCCGAGCCTGGCCGCGTGCTCGTTGACGAGGCGGGCCGTGCGGAACGCGGCGTCCATCCTGACCTGGGTCATCATGCGGTGCCGCGCCATCGCGTTCAGCGCGTTCAGCGCGCCCAACGCGAACAGCGCGCCGCACCAGCCGAGGAGCACGCCCGTCCGCCCGGGCACCAGGCCGTCGTCGACGGCCCGGGAGAGGAGCAGCGGAGCCAGCGTGAGACCCGCCATCCAGCAGGTCCCGAAGAACATCCCGGCGGCGACGCGGCCGCGTTGGCTGGCGCCGAGCCACCAGAGGTACCGGCCGGCGGAGCGGCGGTCGGGAACGCCGGTGAGATGCGCGACGTCCGTCAGCTCCGGCTCGGCCACCGGTTCCAAGTGGATCACCCCCGAACGGCACCGTACCCCGGGAGGTCGGAGCACGGCATGGCACTTCTGACGGGCCGAGCGTTTCGGGCCGCCGAGCGCGAGCGACCCGGCGACCCGGCGACCCGGCGACCCGGCGGCGCGGACGCGCGGGCGCTCAGGCCGGGTAGGCGCGCAGGGCCGCGGCGACCGTCTCGTTCACCGCGTCCTGGTGCCGCGAGAGGTAGAAGTGGCCGCCTTCGAAGACCCGCAGGTCGAAGGGGCCTTCCGTCTCGGCGCGCCAGGCCTCCGCCTCCTCGACGGTGACCTTGGGGTCGGCGTCCCCGGTCAGCACGTGGAGCGGGCAGTTCAGCCCGGGGCCGGGCGGCCGGAGGTAGGTCTCGATGGCCCGGTAGTCGGCGCGGATGGCGGGCAGCACCATGCGGAGGATCTCGGGGTCGGCCAGGAGTTGGCTGTTGGTGCCGCTGAGCTTCCGTATCTCGTCGACCAGTTGGTCGTCGTCGGCCTCGTGCACGGTCTCGGTGCGCCGGGTGGCGGGGCCGCGGCGGCCGGAGGCGAAGAGCGCGGCGGCGACCAGCCCCTTCTCGCGCTCGAGTCGGCGGGCGGTCTCGAAGGCGAGGATGGCGCCCATGCTGTGCCCGAAGAAGGCGAGCGGCCGGTCGGTCCAGGGCAGCAGGGCGTCGTAGATCGCGTCGGCCAGCAGCGGGATGGTCGCGATCGGCGTCTCCTTCAGCCGGTCCTGGCGTCCCGGGTACTGGACGGCGAGCACCTCGGCGGTGCCGGCCAGCGCCCGGGACATCGGGAAGAAGAAGCTGGCCGAGCCGCCCGCGTGCGGCAGGCAGACCAGGCGCACCGGAGCGTCCGGCTGAGGGTGGTACCGGCGGATCCAACGGCCGTTGTCGGCCGGGGCGTCGGGAGCGGCATGGTCGGTCATGGGTGGTCGCTTTCCTCTTCGGCTTCTTCTTCGGCTTCCTCTTGGGCTTGCTCGGCGGCGCTTGCCCGGCGGCCCCGCCTCCGCCGCGCGGGCGGTCGCCGGCGCGCGGCCGAGCCGCCTCCGGGCCGGGGTGTTCCTGGGTGGCCTGCCGGGCCGGCGCCCGCTCGAGGAGGGCGCGGCCCTGGCCGGGCAAGGCGGAACGCCCCGGCCGGGCGCTGGGCGTGCGCCGGCGCGGAGACGGCGCCCTCCGTGGTGGCCGGAGGGGCATGGGGGGTGGGGCGGGCGGCGGGGCGCGGAGTTCGGGAGCACCGCGCCGGCGGGAGCGCCTACGGCGCGCGCCGGGGGCCCGGCGCGGATAACCCGGCGCGCGGGCGGCGTGACGGCGCGGGCGGTCGGGAGTCGCCGACCGGCACGCGGCTGTGGCGCGTCCCCTCGGCGGCGACCGCCTGGGCCGTCGGCGCGGCCTTGTCCATGTCGTGCCCCTCGCATCGTGTCCCGCGTGTTCCGCGGGATCTCCCCGACGTGTCTCCACGACCTGATGGCGGCCCTGCCAGGACGTGCTCGGCACGCGCTTCCGCCGCTCGTGCCTCCGCATATCAGAGCGCACAACCGCCGCCCAACGCAGCACTCTCAGCAGCTTTTCGGACAAGTCGCCCAGAGGTGTTTGCTATGGACCGATCAACGGTAGGCGGAGGTGCTCGTCGGGTCGGGCGCCGGCCGATGACGGGTTCCCGCCGGGGTCGCGGCGCCCCCGGGCTCGACGGGAGCGGCCGAGGAGGCGGGAAACTGGCCGGTTCGCACTCTGCCGATTCGCAGGAACGCTCGAATCCCACCGCCCGATCGCATGAATCGCCCCGGCGTCACATTGACGCCGCGCGGCCCCTCCCCGGTCGGGGGCCACGGACGCTACCCATCGCACAAGGATTCGTATTACGGTCACGGCATGCTCACAACCGGGACGCCCGTGCGCAACTGGGCGGGAAACATCACCTTCGGCGCCGAGCGGTGGCACCGCCCGAGCACCATCGACGAGCTGCGGCGGATCGTGGCCACCGCCCGGCAGGTGCGGGTGCTGGGCGCCGGCCACTCGTTCAGCGACATCGCCGACACGTCCGGCGACCTGGTGCGCCTCGACGGCCTGCCGCGCCGCGTCGAGATCGACCCGGAAGCGGCCACCGTCACCGTCGGCGGCGGTCTCCGCTACGCCGACTTCTGCGCCGAGTTGCACGCCGCGGGGTTCGCGCTCGCCAACCTCGCCTCGCTCCCCCACATCACCGTCGCCGGCGCCGTCGCCACCGGCACCCACGGCTCGGGGAACGGGGTGCCGGGGCTCGCCTCCTCGGTGGCGGCGATCGAGCTGATCGGGCCCGAAGGCGACCAGGTCCGACTGAGCCGGGCCGAGGATCCGGAGCGTTTCGCGGGCGCGGTGGTGAACCTGGGGGCGCTCGGCCCGGTCACCGCGCTCACCCTGGACATCGAGCGCGGCTACGACGTGGCGCAGTGGGTCTACACCGACGCCGCCCTGGACGCGGTGGCGGCCGGCTTCGACGAGGTCACCGGCGCCGGCTACAGCGTCAGCACCTTCACGGACTGGCGGAGCGGCCTCGGCGACATCTGGCTCAAGCGTCGCCTCGACCGGGAGAGCGCGGGGCACCCCGGCGCCGAGTGGCTCGGCGGCCGGCTGGCGGAGGCCCCGCGCCACCCGATCCCCGGCCAGCCGCCCGAGTCCTGCACCCCCCAGCTGGGCGCGCCAGGACCGTGGTACGACCGACTGCCGCACTTCCGCCTGGAGTTCTTCCAGGGCGAGGGCGACGAGCTCCAGTCCGAACTGTTCGTGCCCAGGGCCGCGGTGCGGGAGGCGTTCGCCGCGCTCCGTGGGCTCGGCGACCGGATCGCGCCGCTGCTGTACGTCTCCGAGGTGCGCACCATCGCGGCGGACGAGCTGTGGCTCAGCCCCGCCCAGGGGCGCGACTCGGTGGCCTTCCACTTCACCTGGCACCGCAGGCCCGAGGCGGTGCTCGACGTCGTCGCGGCGATCGAGGAGCGGCTGCTGCCGCTCGGCGCCCGACCGCACTGGGGGAAGGTGACGGCCGCCGGGCCCGCGGCGATCGCGGCCCGCTACGACCGGTTCGCGGACTTCCGGCGGCTGGTGCTCGACCACGACCCGGCCGGCCGGTTCCGCAACGCCTACGTGGCGCGGCTGCTTGACGCCCAACCGGCCTGAGCGGCCACCCCCACCGAGTGGCCGGCGCCCGGTTTCGCACCTAATCTGACTCAATGGACGACAAGGACATCCTTGCCCGTGTCGGTGAGCTCGTGGCCGAGGAGCGCGCGCTGCGCGAGAGCTCCGTCGGCCACGGGCTCCAGGAGGGCGATCAGCTGCGGCTGAGCGATGTCGAGGCCCGGCTCGACCAGTGCTGGGACCTGCTGCGGCAGCGCCGCGCCCGCCTCGAGTTCGGCGAGGACCCGAGCGGTGCGACGATGCGGCCGGCCTGGGAGGTCGAGGGCTACGAGAGCTGAACGGGCGCGACCGAAGGACCCCTCTCCGACCCGAAATCGCCCCCGCTTCGAGTGATCATCGAACGACCCCGCTCGACGAAGCGGGCACTGCTGGCGGCTGGTGCCGCGCTGCTCGCCGCGCTCGGCGGCATCGCCGCGGCACCTCCCGGTGCCGGCGGCGACGGGTCCCACCGGCCGTTCCTCGAGCCGCTGAAGACCATCACCACCATCGCCTCGACCGTCCCCGACAACGACGACGTCAACCCCTACGGCGTCGCCGTGGTCCCGCACGACGAAGGCCACCTGCGCCGCGGGCACGTCCTGGTCAGCAACTTCAACAACGCGGCCAACGAGCAGGGCACCGGCACCACGCTGGTGCAGATCAGCCCGGCCGGCGAGACCAGCCTGTTCGCCGAGATCGACCCGACCGCCCTGCCCGGCGCCTGCCCCGGCGGCGTCGGCCTGACCACCGCCCTCTCCATCCTGCCCGGGGGCTGGGTGGTCGTCGGCAGCCTGCCCACCGCGGACGGCACCTCGGCCACCGCCCAGGCCGGGTGCCTGCTGGTGCTCGACAACAAGGGCGAGGTCCGGGAGACCTTCGCGGGCGACGGCATCAACGGCCCCTGGGACATGACCGCGGCACCCATCGACGACCACCACGTCGCGCTGTTCGTGACCAACGTGCTCAACGGAACGGTCGCCGCAGGCGGCGCCGTGGTGGACGAGGGGACGGTGCTGCGCATCACCGTCGAGCTGCACGACGGGAAGCCGCCGACGCGGGAGAAGACCACCGTGATCGGCTCGGGCTTCCCGGAGCGGACGGACCCGGCGGCACTGGTGGTCGGACCCACCGGCGTCGGCCTCGGCAAGGACGACGTGCTCTACGTGGCCGACACCGTCGACAACCGCATCGCGGCCATTCCGAAGGCCCTGACCCGGGAGTCCAGCGCCGGCGTCGGCCGCACGGTCACCGAGGGAGTGCTGCTCAACGGCCCGCTCGGCCTGGCCATCGCCCCCAACGACGACATCCTCACCGTCAACGGCGGCGACGGCAACATCGTGGAGACCACTCCGCGCGGCGAGCAGGTCGCGTTCCGACAGCTCGACGCCAGCGGTGACCCGCCGGGCGCCGGCGCCCTGTTCGGCCTCGCGATCGCGCCCGACAAGCGCTCGGTCTACTTCGTCGACGACGCCGCCAACACCCTCGACCTGCTCAGCTGAGCCCCCGCCATCCCCGGCCCACGGCGGGGCGGGGATGGCCCACCCTCGGCTCAGGCGGGCGCTCCGTAGAGCCGCAGGAACGCCCGCACTCCGTCGACCACCAGCTCGGTGACCCGCTGTTCAGGCAGTGGCACGGCGCCGTAGAAGGTGCGCTGGTTCACGTTGACCACCGTCAGCAGGTTGAAGTGGTCGGCGGCCCGTTCGGCCGGGCTCTCGGTTCCGCCGGCCTCGTCCAGCGTCAGCAGGCCGCGGTCGGCCATGGCCGCCAGATAGGGCGCGAGCCGCAGGTGGGCGGTCTGCGGGCCCGCCTCGATCCACGCCGCGAGCACCGGCCCCGGTATCCGGGGCGCCTCCGCCTCGATGGCCCTGACGAGCGCGAAGTGGTCGGGGAACTCCCGCACGGCCGCGACCCGGTCGAGGGCGAAGGCGGTGAGGTCGTCCCGCACGTCCACGACCTTGCGCAGATGTTTCTCCAGCAGCCGGGCGATGGTCGCGGTGACCTCGTGCGCCCCTTCGAGCGCGACGGCCAGGAAGAGGCTCTCCTTGTCGCCGAAGTGGTTGTAGACGGTGCGCTTGGAGACGCCGGCCTCGGCCGCGATGTCGTCGACGGAGGCCCGGGCGTACCCCTCGGCGCCGAACACCCGGCGCGCCGCCTCCGTGATCACCCGCCGCTTCTCCGGCCGGCCGACCGGCCGGGCCGGCCCCGGGGCGTCGGCGGCCGCCGCCTCGCTCACCGCCGGTGCCCTTCGGGGCGCGGCCCTTCGGGGCGCGGCCCGTTGCCTTCGGGCTCGACGAAGTAGCTGTCGTGCTCGATGAAGAAGCGCTCGCGCTCCTCCTGGCTGAGCCCGGCCAGCTCGGAGAGCCCCTCGAAGTAGCCCTCACGCGGCGCCCCCGGCACGAAGAGCATCAGGAACGACACCGGCTCGGCCGACCCGTTGGCGAAGGCGTGCAGCCCGCCGGGCGGCACGTGGAGGAAGTCGCCCTGGGCGGCGTCGACCCAGCGCGCGCCGTCGAAGACCCGGAGCGAGCCGGCGGTGACGAAGAAGGACTCGGACATGGTGCGGTGGAAGTGCGTGCCGGTGCCGGCGCCGGGCGCGAGGTCCACCACGTGGTAGAGGCCGAACTCGCCGTCGGTGACGGCCGAGAGGCCGTGGCCGGCGGGCCGGCCGGTGGCCAGGTAGTAGGTGCGGGTGCCGGAGGGCGAGATCAGGTCGGGCGAGGCGTCGGCCGAGCGGTACACGGCGCTGACGTGGCCCGTGTCGCCGTGGTAGCGGGGTTCCGGATAGGACATGCGATCGAGAGTACACCCGTCAGTGCAAAATGTGCACTACACGGTGCAGTTTCCTGAGGGGCGCGGCACGCCCCGGCCGCTCGCATACCCTGTCCCCCGTGGCGGTTCAGCGGATCACGACCCGGAATGCCCGGTTCCAGCAGTGGCAGGCGCAGTTGGGCAACCGGAACAAGCGGCAGCGCGCGCGGGAGTTCCTGGTGCAGGGCGTGCGGCCGATCAGTCAGGCCGTGGCGCACGGCTGGCCGGTCAGGACGCTCCTGTTCGACGCGGAGCGCCCGCTCTCCGGCTGGGCCAGGGAACTGCTCGCCGAGACGCGGGCCGAGCGGATCGCGATGGCCTCCGAGCTGCTCGCCGAGCTTGGCGAGAGGGACGAGGGCCCGCCCGAGCTGATCGCCGTCGCCGAGCTGCCGGCGGACGAGCTGTCGCGGATCCGCGTCGGGCCCGACTTCCTCGGCGTGCTCTTCGACCGGCCGACCAGCCCGGGCAACATCGGCACCATCGTCCGCTCGGCGGACTCCTTCGGCGCCCACGGCCTGGTGGTGACGGGCCACGCGGCCGATCCCTACGACCCCAAGTCGGTACGGGCCAGCACGGGTTCGCTGTTCGCGCTGCCGACGGTGCGCAGCCCGGGCCACCGCGAGGTGTCGGCCTGGCTGGACGGCGTCGGCGTCCGGGTCACGGTGGTCGGCCTCGACGAGGACGGCGAGGCCGACGTCGCCGACCACGACCTCACCGGTCCTGTGCTGCTCGCGGTCGGGAACGAGACGGTCGGGCTGAGCGCCGGCTGGCGGGAGCGGTGCGACGTGGTGCTGCGGATCCCGATGACTGGCTCGGCCAGCTCGCTCAACGCGGCGAGCGCGGCCACCGTCGTGCTCTACGAGGCGGCTCGGCAGCGCAAGCGCGGCCGCTGACCCACCACCCGGCCCGGGGACAGTGGCTCAGGGGCGGCGCGCCTCCTCCCGCACCTCCCCCCGCACGTCGAGGAGCGGCAGGCCGGCCGCGTACCGCCGGAGGAAGCCGGCGGTCGGGGTGTCCGCCGCGGCGACGGCGTCCGGGGGGCCCGCCGCGACCACCGCGCCCCCGTCGGGACCGGCTCCGGGACCCAGGTCGATCACCCAGTCCGCGGACGCGGCGACCGGGATGTCGTGTTCGGCCACGACGACGGTGTTGCCCGAGTCGAGCAGCACGTCGAGCGCGTCCACCACGCGCTGGACGTCGGACGGGTGGAGGCCGGAGACGGGCTCGTCCAGCACGACGAGCCCGGCCCTGCGGCTCGCCGCACCGCGCTGGATCGCGGACGCCAGCTTCAGTCGCTGCGCCTCGCCGCCCGACAACTCCGTGGCGCTCTGGCCGAGTTGGAGGTAGCCGAGCCCGACCAGGTGCAGGGCTCCCAGGGTCTCGGCGAGCTGCCGGGGCTCGGGGAACCGCTCCACGGCCTCGGCGACGGTCAGCTTCAGCACCTCGTCGACGGCCAGCCCCCGGTACCTGATCTCCAGGGCCTCGGGCCGGTAGCGCCGGCCCTCGCACGCGTCGCAGACCACCCAGACGTCCGGCAGGAAGTGCATGTCGACCAGCGTGCGGCCGTAGCCGGTGCAGGTCTCGCAGCGGCCGCCGCCCGCGCTGTTGAAGCTGAACCAGGAGGCGTCGACCCCGCGCCCGCGCGCCGCGTCGGTCTCGGCGAACAGCCTGCGGATCACGTCGAACGCCTTGCTGTAGGTGGCCGGGTTGGACCGCGGCGTCCGCCCCAGCGGCTCCTGGTCCACCACCGCCACCCAGCCGAACGCGTCGAGTCCTGTCACCTCCCGCACCAAGTCGGTCGTCGCGGTCCCGTTCAGGGCGGCCGCGGCGCTCGCGCCGAGCGCGCCGAGCAGGCTGCTCTTGCCGCTGCCGCTCACCCCGGTCAGGCAGGTGAGCCGACCGGCCGGGAAGCGCACCAGGTCCGCGGTCACGTTGTGGGCCCGCAGTCCGCGCAGCTCCACCCAGCCGGTGTCGTCGCCGGCCGGGCGGCGGGTCCGGCGCAGCCGCGGCCCCGCGCCGGCCAGATAGCGCCCGGTCAGCGACTCCGGGTGGGCGGCCGCGGCCGCCGGCGGCCCCGACACCAGCACCTCGCCGCCGAGGCGGCCGGCCCCTGGCCCCAGGTCGACCAGCCAGTCGGCCCTGGCGATCAGCTCGGGGTCGTGCTCGACGAGCAGCACCGTGTTGCCGGCCTCGCGCAGCTCCAGGGCGATGTCGAGCAGGTGCGCCTTGTCCGCCGGGTGCAGCCCGGTCCCCGGCTCGTCGAGCACGAAGATGATGCCGCTCAGCTCGGTGCTGAGCTGTGCGGCGAGCCTGGTCCGCTGCGACTCGCCCCCGGAGAGCGTCGCCGCGCTCCTGGAGAGCTGGAGGTGCGCCAGGCCGAGCCGGTCGAGGATGCCCAGCCTGCGACCCAGGTCGTCCAGCAGCGGCCCGCCCACCTCGCGCCGCCCGGCCCCCAGGTCGTCCGCCACGCGCCGCGCCCAGCCGCGCACCTCCCGTACCTCCACCTCGATCAGCTCGGGGTACGTCAACCCGCCGAGCCGCACGGACCTGGCCACCTCGTCGTAGCCGCTGCCGCCACAGGTGCCGCAGGGCCGCTTGCGCAGGTACGGCAGGTAGCGCTGCTTGGCACTCGACGTCTGGGCGTTCACGAACACCCGCTCCACCTCGGCCAGCGCGCCCCGCAGCGGCTGGCTCGAGGTGTAGGTCATCCGGGCCGTCTCGTTCCTGTTCGGTACGTCGACGCTCGCCTCGACCCGCTCGTCGCCCGTGCCGTGCAGCACGGAGTGCCGGAACTCCTCGGGCAGCGACCGCCACGGCCGACCGAGGTCCACGCCGCGCTTCTCGGCCAGCGCCGGCACGAACGCGTGCTCCCCCGACCGCCACTTCGCGAACCAGGGCGAGGCCCCGTCGAAGAGCGGAAGCTCCGGGTGGGTGATCACCAGGTCCTCCTGCGCCTGCCAACGCCCGCCCACCCCGTGGCACTCCGCGCAGCTCCCCTCCGGCGTGTGGCGGTCGAAGTGCGAGGTCGTCACGTGCCCGCCTCCGCTGTCGGTCGCCGGATCGGCGCCGATCGCCGGCAGGCGCGAGTACAGCAGCCCCAGGTGACCGTCGATGCCGGTGATCGTCGCGACCGTGGAACGGGGGTTGCGGTTCAGGCGGCGCTGGTCGACCGCGAGCGTCGCGCCGAGCCCCAGGATCCGGTCGACCCGGGGCCGGTTGCGCTGGGTGATGTACTGCCGGACGAACGGCGAAAGGCCCTCCAGGTACCGCAGTTGGGCCTCGCTGTGCAGGGTGTCGATGGCCAGCGAGGTCTTGCCGCTGCCGCTCACCCCGGTGAAGGCGACGAGTCGGCCCTTGGGGATGCTCACGGACACGTCCCGCAGGTTGTTGGTGCGAGCCCCCACCACGTCGATGGTCCCGAGCCCGGCACCGGCTGCGTCCGGTATGCGCGCGGTCACTCTTCTCCCGGCCCCTCGCGGCGCGGGGAAGCCGCCGTGAGCTTCGCCAGGTCGGGGGCGAACACGGTCATCCAGTGCGGACGGAGCCGGTAGAAGACCACGTCGTCGTCCCAGTCGAAGGCGTCGTCGCCGTAGCACTCCTTGAAGTACGCGAGCAGATACGGCCAGTCCCCGGCCGGCTCGCCGTCCCGGGGGTTGAGGATCTCCACCGTGCCGTGCGTGAACACGCCCAGGTCCTCACCGCGCAGGTGCGCGACGCTGGCGGCGGGCCGCGCGGCGAGATGCCGGGCCTTGGCGGCGCCGCGCGCGGTGCCGAAATGCCACTTCCCGTGCAGGAAGTGGCCGTCGACGCCGCTGATCCGCGGCTCGCCCTTCGCCGTCACGGTGGACAGCGCGAGGGTGCACATGCCGGTGAGGACCTGGGTGAGCTGACCGGCGGTCAGCGTGCGCTCGGCGTTGATGATCGAGCGGAGGTGCGAGGTGGAGCGGGAGAGCGAGGCGTCGAGGAGGGACTGGAGCTCTTCGACGTCCCGTGGTGTTTCGCGCATGGTGTCCCTGTCTGTCCGTGAGACCCGGTCCACGTCAGCCGTCGACGCCGACCGGGGACACCATGCTCGTCCGGAAACCCGACAGCCTGTGTCAGGTTTCCTCATCCGTCTCAGTGCGTGTCGTAGATCCCGCGGTAGTTCCCGAGCGCCGTCTCACGCACCTTCACGTCGCTCCAGTCGTCGAACCGCCCCGGCGCCAACCGGCCCGGGTCGACCGGCGGTTCGCCGGCGCCCAGCAGCATCGTGGCGATCTGCCGGCCGACGCCGCCGGCGTGCGTCACCCACGACGCCTCGGCGCACCAGAGGCCCGGCAGCGCGGTGGGGCCGACGAGCGGGACCTCGTCGGGGGTCAGCGCGAACACGCCGTTGACCCGGCGCTCGATCGGCGCCTCCCTGAAGGCCGGCACCAGGGCGGTGGCCTCGGCGATGGCCGTGCCGAAGTCCGCCTCATCGAAGGGCAGTTCGGCGGAGGTGAACCCCGGCCGCGGATCGAAAGGCAGCGGGGCGTGCGCGTAGCTGCCGACGCCGTACCTGCGGCCGTGCCGCCGGGTGTAGACGGTGTGGTCGGGGTAGCGCACGATGGGCCCGTCGATCGGGGTGTCGTCGAGCTCGGGCCGTTCCGCCGTGAAGAGATAGGGGTGTTGGACGGGCACCATCGGCAGCCGGACGCCGACGCCACCGGCGAGCGGCGGGCCCCAGATGCCGACCGCGAGCACGACGTGTTCGGCCCGCAGCAGCCGCCCGTCCGCGCCGCCGGTGCGCACGCCGACGATCCGCCCGCGCTCCCGCTCGAGCGCCGACACCGGGGTGCGCCAGCGGAACTCGGCCCCGCCGCGCTCGGCGGCCGCGACCAGGGCGCGGGTGACCGCCACCGGGTCGGCGGCGCCGTCCGAGGGGATGTGCAACCCGCCGAGCGCGCGTTCCGGATCGACCAGCGCCGGGGCCAGGGCGACGGCCGCCGCGGCGTCGACGACCCGCGCCTCGATGCCGAGGCCGCGCCCGTGCTCGACGTCCTGGTGGGCCTGTTCGAGACGCGCCGGGGTGGTGGCCACCTCCAGGCAGCCGACCTGCCGGAAGACCGGCTCGGGCGCGGCGGCCGACAGCTCCAGATAGGTGGCGACGCTGTCCTTGGCGAGCAGGGCCAGCTCCGGGGTGGCGCTGAGCTGGCCGACGAAACCGGGCGCGAGCCCCGTCGATCCGCGCGGCGCCTCCCGGTCCCGGGCGTCGAGCACCGTCACCCGCCGGTGCCCGAGCCGGGTGAGGTGATAGGCCACCGAGGCCCCCACCACACCGGCGCCCACGACCAGGATCTCCTCGTCGGCCATCGCGTCTCCCCTCGCCGTCGTTCGTTCGACGGCGTGAGGGTACCGACCGGCCGGGGCCCACGCGATCGTCGCCACCCAGGTGGGGGCGTCGAAGTCCATGTCGTCCTGGTAGCGCCAGAGTTCGACGACGATGTCGCCGCCGTGCGCGGCCGTGTCGATGCTGAACGCCTCGCGGTGCTCCTTGGTCTCGCCGGGGGCCAGCCGGCCCTCCAGCTACTCCTCGCCCTCGACGGTGGTCGCGACTCGCCGAGGCCGTCCAGCTTGAACTCCGGGACGCCGGTGACGGTCACGGAGACGCCGTCGGCCCTCTCGCGGGTCTCCCCCACCGCGAGATCGGACGGCACCGCGGCCGCGGGATCCGCGGCGGCTTCCTGGGCGGAGCCGTCGTCGCCACAACCGCCGTCGCGCCAGGCGCCGTCCTCCCAGATCCACCGGGCGCCGTCGTCGTCGCCCGCGGAGTCCAGGGTCTCGACGCCGCTCAGGGAAAGAGCGGTAGATGCGGCTCCTGCGGCTGTTTCGTGACGGCGTCGCCCGGGAGTCGGGGTTCCCGGGGGCACTTCATTCGATCCGCCCGCCACGGCGGCTACCTGCCGAGCAGTCGGTTCTTAGCCTGCTCGAAGTCCTGGTCGGTGAGGACACCTTGGTCGCGGAGAGCGGCCAACTTGGTGAGTTCGTCGGCGATCGGGGGTGCGGCGGCGGGCGGGGTGGGGGCGGGGGCCTGTGGTGTGTGCTGGGCGGTGATGGCCTGCTGGATAGCGTCGCGGACCTGCTCGAAGGCGGCTTGTTGCCTTGCCTGGAAGGTCACCGAGTACTCGTCGAGGAGTGCGTCGCGACGGTTCTTGCCCGAGCGTGCGCGGAAGTCGCTGCCGCCGCTGATGGTGAGCTGGATGAACCCGGCGATGAAGCTGGCGTTCTTCCACTGCACTGCGGTGACGCTGGTGATGTGGATGGTCTTGTTGCCGCCGCCACCACCGACGAAGACCCGAGCGATGAAGCCTCTGCGTTCGATGATGATGGTCCGTCCGTCGAACGAGATCGTGCCGTTGTTGCCCTTGGCCCAAAGCATGTGGTCCTCCCCTGTGGTGAGGATCCACGGTGGCAGGTGCCGGGCTCGGTGTCTGCGGCGTGGCCGATCTGTGACGGGTGGGGTCTGATCCCGGCGCGGTTCTTGGGTGGCTACCCGCCCCGTGCGCCCACGTGCCGGGGCGGGTAGCCGCAGGGTGCTCGATGCCGGAGCGAGGTCGGCGGAGCCACCCGGCTCGGACGCCACCCGGCTCGGACGCCGCCCGGTGGCGCGCCGCCCGCTCCGTCGAACTCCTGGCGACCACAGCTGAGTTGGTGCGCGAGTTCCACGACCTCAAGGCCGGCACCTCGCTCGACGCGGGCCACGAGGTGGTCTGCCACCACGACCTGGCGCCGAAGAACACCGTCTTCACGGCATCGGGGCGCCTACGGCCTGACCGACGACCGCGAACGGCTCGTGCCGACCGTCCTGTGGTGGCAGGACCGCTGCTGGCACGGCATCGAGTCGGCCGCCGACCACGGCGACCCCGCGATGCGTCGCCCGCGACAACAACACGTCCCGGCCCACATCCGCGCGGCCCACCGCTGGGTCGCCGAACACCGCGCGGAGCTGGAGGCGCCGCTCCGGTAGACCACGCGTCACGTCGGCGCGTCGGCCGCCACCGCCTCGTCCACGGCCCGGCGAAGACATGGCTCGCACGCCTTCACGTCGTGGCCGTACCCCGCCGGGTCGTGCACGGTGGCCAGCCGGTAGCCCGGGTCAGGGAACAGCGACTCCGCGCACCAGGCGCAGAGAAACCCGGCCAACTGCCACCGGTTCAGCTCACCGAAGCCGGGCACCGGGAGGGTGATCGCCGGCTCGGTCATCTCGCCACCGACCTGCCGCGCTTCCACGGGCACGTGCCGGCGTGGTCGTTGTCGACGACGATGCCGCAGTGACAATACGAGCACGTCACGGGCACGGACGGCTCCACCCGGCCCTCCAGGCCGGTGACGAGAGTGACACCGGACACGGTCCGGCTCACCGTCGCGTGGGCCAACGCCCTGTGCAGCGCTACCGGATCCGACAGACAGGAGCGCACCGGCGGAACCGACCAGCGGATCGGCGGCGCTCCCTCCCACGAGTTGACACACCACTCGGCAGGCGGCACCGTCACGTAGTGGCCGTGGCCGAGAACCCGCACCCCCGGCAGCTCCCAACCGGCGGCCACCCCGGGGGCCAGCAACCAGCGAGCCACGCCCCTCATCTGGTCCTCGACCACCGGCCCCGACCGCTCGCCGAGCCGGCCGAGGACGTAACCGGCGGTGATGCCGTCCACCTCGACCGCGTCCCACCAACGCCCCGCCGGTAACGTCCGGGCCCCCTTGCGCGCGGGCGGTAGCCAGTCGGGGAGGGGCTGAGGCGTCGCCATGGTCAGGCTCCAGTGATGGGACATGTACTGACCGTCACAGCCTCCCGTTCGGGTGGTGCTCCGCCTATGCCCTACAGGGGTTACCTGGTCGGTAATACGGTGCGGGTGCCACAACAGGCACCATGGAGCCGGCACCGGAGGTACGCCATGGCCCAGCCCCCACTCGTTCGCGCCGAACTGCTGGAACGGCCTGAACTGCGGTGCGCCTTGGCCGAACACGACTTCGCCGCCGTCTTCGCGCTCCTGCGGAAGTACGGAGGCCTCAGCCAGAACCGCATCGCCGCGGCCTGCCAGCTGACCCCGGGCAAGGTCTCCAGGATCGTCAACGGCACACACCGGATCGTCGCCTACGACGTGATCGCCCGGATCGCGGACGGACTCCGCATCCCGGGCCACCTGCTCGGCCTGGCCGCGCGGCCGTGGGAGGCCGCTGCGGCCGGGGCCCCCACCAGGCTGCCCACTGGACCGCCTGCGGCCTCGGAGGGACCCTGGACCCCGACCGCAGCCGTGCACATCGCAGCCCGGATGACGAGGACAGATCTGTTGATGGACCGTCGCACCGCTTCGCGTGCCCTCGCCGCCACGGCGGCTTCGGGTGCAGCCCTCCTCGACTCCCTCGAAGGCTGGCTCCAGCCGACCCCCACCTCGGGCACCGACCGACGCATCGGTCGCCTCGGGGAGCGGGAGGTTGAGCATCTGGAGCAGACAGCCGAGGTGTTCCGCCGGTGGGACCACCAGTTCGGCGGTGGATTGCGCCGCAAGGCGGTCGTCGGCCAGCTCAGTGAGGTGGCCAGCGCGCTGGAAGAGCACCAGACTCCGGACATCGAGCGGCGGCTGTACCGGGTGATGGCCCACCTGGCGGGCACCACAGCGACCATGGCCTGGGACAGCGGCCTGCAACAGACCGCCCAGGACTACTACCGTCTCGCGTTGCGGGCCGCACATGCCGGCGGAGACAACGCATTCGGCGCCAACGTACTGGCCGGCATGGCCCGCCAGATGCTCTGTCGAGACCGTCCGCAGGACGCCCTCGAACTCGTCCGACTCGCTCAGGACGGAGCCCGAGGCTCAGCCGGCCCCCGTGTTCGCGCCATGCTCCACACCCGCGAAGCCTGGGCACTCGCCGCCATGGGCCGTCCGACCGCCTTCCAACGCGCCACCATGCGGGCCGCGGAAGTCCTCGCCGCTGCGGGCTCCGTGGAAGAGCCCTACTGGATCTCCTACTTCGACCAGGCCGAACTCGCCGGAGTCACCGGCGGCCGACTGCTGGACATGGCCAGGAAGGACCCGAGAACGCACGCCGAGGCCGCCGCCGAAGAGATCCAAGGAGCCCTCACCACTCGCGGCCCCGAAGCCGGCCGCAGCCACGCCCTCGACCGGATCGGCCTGGCCGAATGCTCATGGCTGCTGGGCGACACGACGAGCGCCGTCGAGCGGACGCATCGAGCGGTCGACGCGGCGAGCCGTACGCAGTCCAGCCGAGTGCGCGGCCAGTTGGGCGCCCTGTACCCCTACACCGTGGGCCAGAGCGCGTCGAGGCGGGTGACTGAGGTGCGCGATAGGCTCCGCTGCCTGTTGTCGAGTTGACCAGGAGAGGCATGCCCACCATTGCCGTGACCGGCCACATGGACGTGACCGACGAGACCGTGCCACTCATCAAGGACGCGTTGCGCACGCTGCTCTCCGCCTACCCGCCGGCGGAACTCGTGGGAATCTCCTGCATCGCGGCCGGCGCCGACACCCTGTTCGCCGAAGCCGTCCTGGACGCCGGCGGGCGCCTCGTGGTGGTCATCCCCTCGCGCGACTACCGGCAGTCGAAGGTGAAGCCGGCGCACGCCGCCACCTTCGACCGCCTCGTCGATTCCGCTGGCGAAGTACACACGGTGCAGCACGAGACCGCGAACCGGGAGGCGTACGAGTCCGCGAACAAGGTGTTGCTGGAGCGTGCCGACAGGTTGGTCGCGGTATGGAACGGCGCGCCACCGAGCGGCAAGGGCGGCGGCACGGCGGACGTCGTCGTTGAGGCGCGGGCGGCCGGCATCCCGGTGGACGTGGTGTGGCCGGAGGGCGCCGCGCGGCGCGGCTGAGCACCGGCCGGCACGTCCTCGTGCCGGCCGGCCTCCGACACCTCGTGTGCGTCGCGGCGGGCCGGCCTCCCGCTCAGGATGCGAGGAACTGACGGGCACCGCGCAACTTCGTGTCCAGCTCGGACTGGGTGGCGCGGCAGTCGAGGCGGACATCCAACGGTCCGGGAAACGCACTGTCGGCCCGCAGGCCCGCAGGCAGCCGGGAGGCGTCGAGCCCGTCACGTTCGGCGATGAGGATTCCGAGTTCGTGACGGCTCACGGCGTCCACTCCCGCCAGATGGCGAACGCCGTTCGCCTCGCCGGATCCAAGTTCCAGCAGGGCGGCGGCCAGGTCGGCGACGTGCACCGGGCAGCGGATATCGTCGGTGAACAGCACCCCCCTTCGGGTCCCGGCCGCGAGGTCGCGCACCAGGCGTACGTGTCCGGACCGCCGGTCGCCGATGATCAGCGAGGTACGAGCGATCACGGCATCCGGGTGTACGAGGCGCACCCCAGTCTCCGCCGCGGCCTTCGCCGCGCCGTAGGGCGTGAGCGGGTCGGGGAGGCACGATTCGTCGTAGGAGACGCGGGCGCCAGAGAACACCGCGTCGCTGGAAACATGTACCAGGCGGCAGCCGTACTTCGCCGCGGCGATCGCCAGCCGGACAGGTCCCTCGGCGGTGACCTCCCAGTCGGACTCGGCGCTCGTCGCGTTGACGACGAGGCGCGGGCGGACCTCGGCGACGAGTGCGTCGACGCGCTCCGGGTCCCGCAGGTCGAGGTCGTGCCAGGTGACCCCCGGGGCGCTGCCGGGCCTGGTCGCGAACGTCGCCACCACCGTGTGCCCGGCCGCGGCCGCCTGGCGGACCAGCTCGGTGCCCAGGAACCCGCTACCGCCGGTGATCAGGGTCGCCGTGACGCGCCGGGGGCTCACCTGATCTGCCGGCCCGTGATGGCGCGGGCGATGACGAGGCGTTGGATCTCGCTGGTGCCCTCGAAGATGGTGTAGATCTTCGCGTCGCGGTACATCCGCTCCACCGGGTGGTCGCGGCTGTAGCCGGCGCCGCCGAGGATCTGGACGGCCTTCTCGGTGGCGCGGACGGCGAGTTCGCCGGCGCGGAGCTTGGACATGGAGCCCTCCGCGGCGGTGAACGGCTTCTCGTTGCGGCCCATCCAGGCGGCGCGCCAGATGAGGAGGCGGACGGCGTCGAGCTCGGTGCGGAGGTCGGCGAGCGCGAAGGCGATGGACTGGTTGTCGACGATGGGGCGGCCGAACGCCTCGCGCTGGCCGGCGTAGTCGAGGGCGTACTCGTAGGCGGCCTGGGCGATGCCGAGGGCCTGGGCGGCGACGGTCGGGCGGGAGACCTCGAAGGTGGCCATGGCGGCCTGGCCCTTGGCCCTGCCGCCCTCGCGGGCGCGGGCCAGGCGGTGTTCGAGGCGGTCGCGTCCGCCGAGGAGGCAGTGGCCAGGGACGCGGACGTCGTCGAGGAAGACGTCGGCGGTGTGCGAGGCCCGCAGGCCGAGCTTCCTGATCTTGGGGCCGCCGGTGAGCCCCGCGGTGCCCGGCGGCACGACGAAGGCGGCCTGGCCGCGGGCGCCGAGCGCGGGGTCGACGGCGGCGACGACGACGTGGACGCCGGCGATGCCGCCGTTGGTTATCCAGGCCTTCTGGCCGCTCAGCACCCACTCGTCGCCGGCCTCGTCGTAGCGGGCTCTGGTGCGCATCGCGGAGACGTCGGAGCCGGCGTCCGGCTCGGAGACGCAGAAGGCGGCGACCTTGGGGTCCTCGGCGTCGCCGAAGCACTGCGGGACCCACTCGGCCAGCTGGTCGGGGGTGCCGGCGGCGAAGATGCCGGCGACGGCGAGGTGGGTGCCGAAGAGGGCCATGCCGATGCCGGCGTCGCCGCGGAACAGTTCCTCGTTGGCGAGTTGGAGGGAGAGCCCGGTGGGGTCGCCGTACATCTCGGCCAGGGACTCGAACCCGTAGAGGCCGATCGTGGCCGCCTCCCGGATGACGGGCCAGGGGGTCGCCTCGCGTTCGTCCCACTCGGCGGCGGCCGGTCGGACCACCTCGGTGGCGAAGCCGCGCACCCAGTCCCGCAGGTCGCGCTGTTCCTCGGTCAGGTCGAGGGAGAAGCCGCTCATCTCGCCGTGTTCCCCCGTCAGTTCTTGTTCCTGGGCATGTCGAAGAGGCGGGCGAGCCCGGAGGCCAGCGCGATGTCGCCGGTGGCCTTGAGCTTGCGGGTCATGAACATCAGCACCGGGCTGGCGTTGCCGGAGACGAGGCGGAGGAAGTCCGCGTCGGAGAGGGCGAGGGTGACGCGCGGGGTGGCGTCGGTGGGTCCTGGCGCGACCTGGCAGGTGCCGTCGGCGATGGCCGCGTCGTAGACGGCGAGGGGCTCGCCGGCGCGGCCGGCGACCTCCCAGCGGATGACGGCCCGGAGCGAGCCGGCGTTCTCCGGGCGGAACTGCCGGCCCATCCGGCCGAAGATCTCGGCGAGGACCCGCTGGCGGAGCTCGCCGCGCATCAGCTCGTCGAGTTGCGCGGCGGACGACTGCTTCACCAGGGCGGCGAAGTCGTCCGGGGTGATGTCCGAGAAGTCGAGGTCTTCCAGGTTCGGGGTGGGCTCAGCCACGGCTCTCGTCTCACTCTCCGGCCGGTGGGCCGTCCAACGGGGCGTCTGGGTCACTAGCTTACTCCATAGTAAACTTACTAAAGAGTAAGATGAGAACCCCACTGGGTAGTGTGGCAAGCGTGACCGACAAGCCAGACTCGCCGGACAAGCCCAGACGCCGGCTGCCGAGAAGCGTGCGCGAGCAGGAGATCCTCGACGCGGCGCTCAAGGTCTTCGCCAAGCGCGGCTACCGCGCGGCCGTGGTGGACGAGATCGCCGAACTGGCCGGGATCTCCAAGCCGATGGTGTACCTGTACCTGGGCTCCAAGGAAGGTCTGTTCATCGCCTGCGTCCGGCGCGAGTCGGCGCGCATGGTGGCGGCCTTCCGGGAGGCGGCGGACGCCGGCGGCGCGCCGGAGGGGCGGCTGTGGTCGGGGCTCGCCGCGTTCTTCCGGCACGTCGCCGAGCACCGGGACAGCTGGGTGGTGCTGCACCGGCAGGCGCCGGAGCAGGGCGAGGCGATCGCGAACGAGCTTGCCGCGGCGCGGCGTTCGGTGATGGCCGAGGTGACGGGGCTGATCAGCGCGGGCATCGCCGTCGCCGGGGGGCGGGTGCGACTCGGCGCCGAGGACGCGGACTTCGCGGCGCACGCGCTGGTGGGCGCGGCCGACTCGTTGACGGACTGGATGGAGCGGCACCCCGAGGAGTCGCCGGAGGCGACCACGGCGCGGCTGATGAACGTGATGTGGGTGGGCATGCGGAACGTGCTGGCCGGCGAGATCTGGCTGCCGCCGGCGGATTAGGGCGTGGCGGTAGTGGTCGGCGAGACCTGTGGTGGTGGGATCACCGACCGTCAGCCAGGCCGGGCCGGGAAGACGTTCGGGGAATCAAGGCGAGTAGGTCCGACCGCCGTCGGGGCGCTCGACCGTCCCGGCCGTGGTTGGGCATGAGCGATGGGCACGTGGTCATCGGCCATGCGCGGAGAGCCTCCCCTTGCTGAGCACCGTGGCGTGTTCGCCAGGGCCCGTGGGGACGACCTCGTCGATCTCCCAGCCGCAGGCCTGGTAGAAGGCGATGGCTTCTCCCCCAGTGGCCACGTGGATCTGGGCCGCGCCGAGGTTCACGGCGTGACGTTCCAGACCGGTGAGCAGAAGTGTGCCGACTCCGGCGCGGCGGAAGGCGGGGGCGACAACGGTTCCCACGATCCAGGGGCCGCGGTCACGACATTGTGCGAGATCGTGGTCGGCGAGCCCGACGCCCCCGATCAGGCCCTCATCTCCCGAAGCGACAAAGGTGACGGGCAGGCAGGCCCGGCCGGCCTCCCGGGCGGTGACCATGACGTAGTCCGCGAGCCGCTCACGCCCCGGTTCGGGCCCCCACTCGCGGAAGCGGAGGGCCGCCAGTGGCGCCACGAACTCCGGGTGATCCGCGAGCAGTCCCACCCGCACACCGACATCGGCCGTGGCCCGATCATGGCTGACCGTTCCCCGGGGCGGCCACGACATTTCCCGGTCCTCGCGTCTCAGCGCGGGCGCGTCAGCTCGCGCGTTGTTCGGCCAGGTTCAGCCAGTGCTCCACGTCGATCGGGTCGAAGTGCCTGATGGCCCAGTCGACCATGCGAAGGCTCATGTGAGCCCATGCCGGGCGGAGGATCTCCTCGGGGAGCGAGTCGAGGACGGCGTCGAGGCGTTTCGTCGTTCCCGGGTCGGTCTCCGTGGCGTGGATGCCGAAGCGCAGGGTGACCAGGTCGAAGCGGCGATCGCCGCGGGCGGCGCCGTCCCAGTCGATGACTCCGGTGATCGTCTGGTCGGTCGCCAGCATGTTGCCGGGGTGGAAGTCCAGGTGCACGGCGTCGTCCCCGGTCAACTGCGATGGCCCGTCGGCGCCGACAGCGGCGGTCCAACGTTCCAGTGCCGCGCTGCGGCGGTTGTGGCGGCGCAGTGGCTCGTGCAGGCAGTAGCCGGCGCCGTCGTCCGCCAAGTGGAGGTCCACCGCGGGGATATCGGGGCGGCCGGCGAGCCGGTCGGCCTGCAGCTCGTTGAGTTGGAGCACCTGGTCCAGGTTGCCGTGGGTGAAGTGGTCGATCTTCCTGCCCGGCAGAAGCTCCTGCACGGTGACCACCGCGTGGCCGACCTGGGCGGTCAGCTCGGTGGCCGGGGCCGGATAGCCCGCCTGCCGCAGCGCCTCGGTGACGGCGAGGGGGCCCGCCCGCATCGCTTCGGCCGAGCTGTGCGGTCGCCACTTGAGGACGGACCGGTGGCCGTCCGCCCAGCGCACGTAGGCGGCGCCGACCTGTCCGCCAGGGCAGGCGCCTTCCAGGGTCAGGCGAACGCCGGTCTGGGTGTGGAGGGCCTCGACCATCAGGGCGGCATCGAGCCGCTCGGCACGCGCCCACCTCGCGGGAGAAGAAGTCACCCGGTCGATTATCGCGCTCCGCGGCCCGGCGTCAGCCGGCACGCACGTGCTGGTTGGCGCGCCACTGGTCGGTGGCGACGCCGGAGAGGACGACGTGGACGACCTGTTCGGCGAGCTCGGGGGTGATCGGCAGGTGGCCGAAGAGCGCCCGGTAGTAGGTGGTGGCGGCGAGCAGGTCGAGGAGCAGGTCGACGTCGGTGTCGGGGCGGATGTCGCCGCGGTCGATGCCGCGTCGTAGGGCGCGGGCCGTCGAGGCGCGGCGTGGGTGGAAGAAGCGGTCGAGGAAGGCCGCCTCGAGATCCGGGTCGTCGGCGAGGTCGGCCACCAGCGCGGGCAGGACGCGGCGGCCGAGGTCGCTGGTGAAGGCCCGGGTCAGGGTGGAGATGCCGGCGATCAGGTCGCAGTGCGTGCAGCCGGTGTCGGGGGTGGGTTCGGTGCCGACCACGTCGGCCAGCGCGTCCACCACCAGGTGCTGCCGGGAGCGCCAGCGCCGGCGGAGGGCGGGTTTGCTGGTGCCGGCCCTGCTGGCCACCGCCTCCATGGTGAGCCGGGCGTAGCCGGACTCGTCGAGGATCTCCAGGACGGCTCGGGGAACGGCCTCGTCGATGCGTTCGTCGCGGGGCCGGCCGGGGCGGGGCTTGGGCATGTCCCCACTATAGGGAGGCCGATGTATCGTTCCGTTCCGGAACGGAATAGAATTAATCGCACGTCGGAAAGGGAACCTCCCATGGCCCAACAGGTCGACGAGCCGCCCAGGCGGAGCGTCCTCGCCGCCCCGCACCGCGCACTCACCATCGGCGTGGTGCTCTCGGTCAGCACCGTCGCCTTCGAGTCCCTCGGCGTCGCCACCGTCCTGCCCGACGTGGCGCGCCGCCTCGACGGGCTGGCCGGCTACGGCTGGGGCCTCTCGGCGCTGATGCTCGCCAACATCGTCGGCACCGTGCTCGCCGGCCGCGCCGCCGACCGGGGTGGGGCCCGCCGGCCGGTGGCCGTCGGGCTGCTGGTCTTCGCCGTCGGCTGTGTGCTGGCGGGCGCCGCCACCTCGTGGCCGCTGTTCCTGCTCGGCAGGTTCGTCCAGGGGCTCGGCGTCGGCGCGATCATGGCCATGGCCTACACGGCGATCGGCCTCGCCTACCCGGAGGCGCTGCGCGCCAGGATGTTCGCGCTGCTCTCCTCCGCCTGGACCGTCCCCTCCCTCGTCGGCCCGGTGCTCGCCGGCACCCTCGCCGACCACACCACCTGGCGCCTGGTCTTCCTGCTCATACCGCCGCTGGTCGCCCTCGCCGCGCTGCTCACCCTGCCGGCGCTGCCGGGCCGCGCCGGGGAAGGGGAACGGGGTGCGGAGGCCCGCGCCCCGGGCCCGGTGGTCGCCGCCGTCGCGCTCACCCTGGGCACGGCGATGCTCCTCCAGGCGCTGCTGCTCGACGACGTCCGCCTGCTGGTGCCGCTCGCCGTCGTCGGCCTCGTCCTCGCCGTCCCGGCGCTGCGCCGGGTCACGCCCGCCGGCACCCTGACGGCGCGGCGCGGCATCGGGGCCGGCATCGCCGTCCGCGCCCTGCTCTGCGCCGTCTACTTCGGCAGCGAGGCGTTCCTGCCGCTCGGCCTCCAGGAGGTGCGGGGCCTCGGCGTCACCGAGGCCAGCCTCGGCCTGTCCGCCGGCGCCGTCACCTGGGTGGTCGGCTCCGTCCTCCAGGCCCGCTGGGACGGCGCCGGGGCCGGCGGCCGGGGACGGGCCGTGGCGCTCGGCTTCGCCGTGCTGTTGGCCGGGGTGCTGCTGATCGGCCTCGCCGTGGTCTCCGACGCCGTCCCCGCCCACCTCGCCACCCTCGGCTGGGCGATCGGCGGCCTGGGCATGGGCGTCGCCTTCAACGCGTCCACCACCGACACCCTGGAGCAGACCCCGGACGACCGGCAGGGCGAGGTCAGCGCGGCGCTCCAGCTCGCCCAGACCCTGGCCACCGCCGTGCTCGCCGGCCTCGGCGGCGCGGCCGTCGCCTTCGCGGGCGACGGGGCGGACGCGACCAGCAGGGCCCTGCTCGCCACCTTCGTGCTCACCGCCGCCCTCGCCGCCCTCGGCGCGCTGCTGGCCCGCCGGCTCAGGGCCTGAGCCGGCGGCTCAGCCGTGGAGGTGGCCGCGCAGGTGGACGGGTCCCGCGCCGGCGGCGCGGAGTTCGAAGGCGCGGCCTTCGTCGCGCGGCCAGGCGCGGAGTTCGACGCGGGAGGGCAACGGCACCGGGGCGTGGAAGGTGACGTCGACGGTGAACGCGTCGGGCAGCGGCTCCGCGTGGTCGAGGGCGGCGAGGCAGCGGGCCTTGGTCCACATGCCGTGCGCGATGGCGCGCCGGAAGCCGAGGAGGCGGGCGGTCAGCGAGTGCAGGTGGATCGGGTTGCGGTCGCCCGACACGGCGGCGTAGCGGCGGCCGGTGGCCGCCGGGACCGCGAACTCGGCCAGCACGGGCCCTGGTCGGGGCTCTTCGGGGCGGCGCGGCGGCCTCGGGGTGTCGGGCCGGTCGCGGTGCAGGTAGGTGCTGAAGGACCGCCAGACGGGGGCGCCGCCGGCGGCCGGGGTGGCCTCGGCGACCACGTCGAAGGCGGTGCCCCTGCGGTGTGGGCGGGCGGCGGTGGCCTCGACGCGGAGGGCGAGCGGCTCGTCGGCGCCGAGGGGCCTGGTGCGTTCGATCCGGTTGGCCAGATGGACGAGGCCGAGGGCCGGGAAGGGGAAGTCGCGGCGCGTCAGCAGGGCGAGGGCGGCCGGGAAGGCCAGCAGGTGCGGGTAGCCGGCGGGCGGCGGGCCCGACTCCGGTGGGTGGCCGCAGAGTTCGGCGTAGCGGGCGAGCCGGCGGGGGTCGGGGGCGGCGGCGTCCACCGTGAGCACGCGCCGGGGTACGGCGCCGGCGCGGGCCGGCCGCTTGGGGAGCAGGGCTCGGGCGTAACTGGCCGGCAGGCCCGGCACGTCGGGCGCGTCGGGCACGTCAGGCCCCCAACAGGGCCTGGCCGCAGACCCGCAGCACCTGCCCGGTGACGGCGCCGGCGCCCGGCGAGGCGAGGTAGGCGACGGCCTCCGCGACGTCGACCGGCCGGCCGCCCTGGCCCAGGCTGTTCAGCCGGCGTCCCGCCGTCCTGACCAGGAGGGGGACGGCGGCGGTCATCCGGGTCTCGATGAAACCGGGGGCCACGGCGTTGACGGTGATCGCGCGGTCGGCGAGCGCGGGGGCGAGCGCCTGGGCCAGGCCGATCAACCCGGCCTTGCTGGCCGCGTAGTTGGTCTGTCCGACGTTGCCGGCGATGCCGCTGATGGAGGAGGTGAGGACGATCCGGCCGCCCTCGGGCAGCAGCGGGGTGAGCGCCTCGGTGAGGCGTTCCACCGCGACCAGGTTGACGTCGAGGACGGCCCGCCAGCGGTCCGCGTCCATCCGGCCGAGGGTGCGGTCGCGGGTGATGCCGGCGTTGTGCACGAGAATATCGAGGCCTGCCGGGTGGCCTGCCGGGTGGCCGGCCGGGTCGTCGGCCAGCCGTTCGGCGAGCCGGGCCGGCGCGTCGTCCGCGGTGATGTCGAGTGGGACGGGGACGCCGTCCAACGGGGCGAGGGCGCGGCGGAGTTCGTCGCCCTGGGCGGGGACGTCGACGCCGATCACGCGGGCGCCGTCGCGGTGCAGCACCCGCGCCACGTGGGCGCCGATGCCCCGGGCGGCGCCGGTGACCAGGGCGGTGCGGCCGGCGAGCGGGCGGTCCCAGTCCTGCGGGGCGGCGGCGCGGCCGCCGGGGCCGATCCGGAGGGTCTGTCCCGAGACGTAGGCGGAGCGCGCGGAGAGCGCGAAGCGCAGCGTGCCCTCGATGGCGTCCTCGGCGCCCGGCGCGACCAGCAGCAGCTGGGCGGTGGCGCCGCCGCGCAGCTCCTTGGCGGCCGACCGCACGAAGCCGTCGAGGGCGTGCTGGGCCGCCGACTCGCCTGGAGTGGCGGCGAGTTCGGGCGGGGTGCCGAGCACGACGAGCCGGCCGCCGGGCGCCAGGGCGCGGATCCTGGGGTGCAGGAAGGCGTGCAGTTGGTCGAGTCGGTGGCTCTCGCGGATGCCGGTGGCGTCGTAGACGAGGGCGCCGGGCGCCTCGGCGTGGGCGGGGACGGCGGCGCCGCAGGAGTCGAGGGCGGCGCGCAGCGCCGCGCCGAGCCGGCCATCCGCGGACTCGCCGAGCAGCACGGGGCCGCGCGCCACCGGAAGTCCTGGTCGGTGCCTGACCAGTTGGGCCGGCCTGGGCAGCCCGAGGCGGCGGACGAGCGGGGCGCCGGCGCGGCTGGTGGCGAAGGAGAGATAGCGATCGGCCATTGATTTCCTCCTTACTGCACGGTAAGTCTACTGAAAAGTAAGACAATCGAGTCCGCCGGGCCAAGTGGCGGCACGGGAACCGGCGAGGAGACGTGAGATGAGCACGACGCGGCAGCCAGGACGGAGGGTCGCGATCCTCGGCGGGAACCGGATCCCGTTCGCCGCCACCGGCGGCCGTATCGTGGCCACCCTCGCCAAGCTGCTGCGCGAACGCGGCCACGGGCGGGGACTGATCTCCGTCTGCGCCGCCGGCGGCCAGGGCGTGACCGCCATCCTCGAACGTCCGCGGGACGACCTGCGTCCCCGGGACGACGACCGGCAAGGGAGCTGAGAGCCGAGATGGGTGCTCGTGGGGACCTCAGAAGGGCCAGGCGGCGAAGCGCGTTCGCGGGGCGCGCGCCAGCCGAGGTGATCACGGAGGACGGCGCGGTGCGCGAGGTGCGGACGGCGCCGCTGGTGCCGGCGCCGAGCGCCGGCAGCACCGCCGACCTGCCGTTCGTCAACGCCGCCGAGGCGCCGGACGCCGAGGTGTTCAGGCGGCGGACCGCGGACGGCTGGCGGCCGGTCACCGCAGCCGAGTTCGCCGCCGAGGTCACGGCACTGGCCAGGGGGCTGATCGCGGCCGGGCTCGGGCCAGGCGACCGGGTCGCCCTGATGTCCCGCACGCGCTACGAGTGGACGCTGCTCGACTTCGCGATCTGGGCGGCCGGCGGGCAGAGCGTGCCGGTCTACGCCACCTCCTCGGCCGCCCAGGTGGAGTGGATCCTGCGGGACTCCGGGGCGACCCTGCTCGTCGTGGAGACCACCGAGCACGCCACGGTGGCCCACGCCGCGATCGCCGAACTCGACCACTCCCCCGAGCTGTTGGTGATCGACGAGGGCTGCCTCGACCGACTGGCCACGGCCGGCGAGAAGATCGAAGCGGCCGAGGTCGAGACGCGGCGCGCCGCGCTCACCCCCGACACCGTCGCCACCGTCGTCTACACCTCGGGCACCACCGGCCGGCCACGGGGCTGCGCCATCAGCCACGCCAACCTGCACGCCCAGACCGCCAACCTGGTGGCGCTGCTCAAGCCGGTCTTCGAGGAGATCACCGGGCAGACCCCGGCCACCCTGATCTTCCTGCCGCTGGCCCACATCCTGGGCCGCACCATCCAGATCGCCTGCGTGTCGGCGCGGATCGTCAGCGGCCACTGCCCCAGCATCAGGCCGGACGACCTCCGGCCCGAACTCGCCGGGTTCCGACCGACGTTCGTGGTCGGCGTGCCCTATCTCTTCGAGAAGATCCACCACACGGGCCGGGCCACCGCCGAACGCCTCGGCCGGGGCGCCTCGTTCGAGCGGGCCGACCGAATAGCGGTGGCCTACGGCGAGGCGACGCTCCGCGCGTACCTGGGCACCGGTCGGGGCCCGGGGCTCGGGCTGCGGCTCGCCAAGGGGCTGTACGACGTGCTGGTCTACCGCCGGATCAGGGCCGCGCTCGGCGGCCGGCTGCGCTACGCGATCAGCGGCGGCTCGCCGCTCGACCGCCGCCTCAACCTGTTCTTCCTCGGCTGCGGCGTCGTGATCTACGAGGGCTACGGCCTGACCGAGACCACCTCGGCCGCCACCCTGATCCCGCCGCTCGCGCCGCGACCCGGCACCGTGGGCCACCCCGTTCCCGGCGCGGCGGTGCGGCTCGGTGACGACGGCGAGGTGCTGGTCAGGGGCGGCACGGTGGCGGCCGGCGCCGCCGACGAGGGGGCGTGGCTCGCCACCGGCGACCTCGGCAGCCTCGACGCGGACGGCTACCTGCGGATCACCGGCCGCAAGAAGGACATCCTGATCACCACGGGCGGCAAGAACGTCTCCCCCAGCGTGCTGGAGGACCGGCTGCGCGGCCGGCCGCTGATCGCCCAGTGCCTGGTGGTCGGCGACCAACGCCCGTTCGTCGCCGCGCTGATCACCCTGGAGGCCGACCAGCTCGCCCACTGGCTCGCGGTCCGCAAGCGGCCGCGCGACACCCCGTTCGCCGAGCTGCGCGACGACCCCGAGCTGCTCGCGGAGCTGCGGCGCGCCGTGGAGTACACCAACGAGGCCGTCTCGCGGGCCGAGTCGATCCGCGCGTTCGCCCTGGTCGAGGGCGAGTTCAGCGAGGCCAACGGGATGCTGACGCCCTCGCTCAAGGTCAGGAGGGCGGCGGTGGCGGCCGCGTTCGCCGCCGAGATCGACCGGCTCTACGAACGGCCCTGAACCGAACGGCCCTGAACCGGGCGGCGCTGAACCGGCCCCGGGTTCCGGCGGCGCGTCAGCCGGCGCCGCCCGTCAGATCCCCCGGCAGCAACTGCTCGGTGAGCAGCCGGCGCACCCGGTCGGCGCGCCGGGTCTCGGGGGCCAGGTACTCCCCCACCAGGCGGTGCCCGTGGTGGTAGCCCAGCACGTAGAGCCCCATCCCCGGCGCGCGGAGCGAGGTGAGGGCGGCCGCGACGCCGGTCTCGTCGAGCAGCGTCCAGCGGCCGAGGTGGGCCGCGATCTCCGGTTCCGGCCTGCCCTCGGCCGCCAGCAGCGCGGCGTTCGCCCAGGCGCCCCACAGCAGGTTCCGCGCCCGGTGGACGGCGGCGAGGTCGGCGCCGTCGGGAGCGATGCCGTAGGCGGGGAACACTCGGTCGGCGAGCCAGCGTTGGGCCTCGTCGCCGGGGAAGACCAGCTCCTGGGCGTGCAGTCCGAGGCCCTCGCTGAGCACGAAGGAGGGCGAGAGCATGAACCGCACCCGGTGGTCGGTCAAGCCGCGGCCCTCGACGAGGTGGATCTCCTTCAGCAGCGACTCCGCGATATGGCCAGGATACCCCTCGTGCGCGACGACGTACAGCAGGTCGGCGAGGTTGAACGGCAGGCCGTCGTTGACGTGGATGGTGGAACGTCGCCCGCCGTCGTAGGAGCCGGCGGCCAGGAAGTGCGCGTCGGGCACCAGCCGGACGCCGACCCGCTCGTCGGCCGGCAGCGGGACGATGGCCCCGGTGCGGGCCCGGGTCTCGGCCACCGCGCGGTCGATCAGCGCCGGGAGTTCGCCCCGGCGCGCCGCCGGCAGGGCGTGCGCCGCCTCCCAGGCCCGCAGCCTGGCGGTCAGCGACCCGGGACCGGCCGGCAGCGCGGCGTCGAGCGCGTCGTGGGCCGCCGCCAGGCTCGCCTCGGGCACCGGGTCGGCCACCACCCCCAACGTCTCCGCCGCGTACTCGGCCAGCGGCGGCACCGCCCCGTCGAGCGTCCGCGCGACCGCCCGCAGCGCGCGCACCTGGGCGGCCAGGTAGCGGGCCCGCGGCGGGGCGAACGGCGGTTCGTCCAGCAGCCGTTCGGCGTCGTCCACCAGCCGCCCGGCGGGCGGCGGCTCCTCCGCGGCGACCTCGTCGGCCCAGCCGGCGGGGCCCTGGTAGATCAGCATCGCGCCGCCCAGCCGCCGGCCGATGCGCAGCGCGAGCCGCGCGTACTCCCACACCCACCCGTCGGGTGTCATTCGCTCATCCATGGCGCCGAAGCTAGGTGTACGGGTTTCCGTACACTGTACGGATGACGACCGAAAGCCGCTGGCTCCGCGAGAGCGAGGACAAGGACGGTGTCGACGACGGCACGCCGCGCCGCCCGCGGTTGACCAGGGAGCGGATCGTGGCGGCCGCCGTCGGGCTGCTGGACGCGGAGGGCGTCGCCGGCTTCTCGATGCGGCGGCTCGCGGCCCGCCTCGACGCCGGCACGATGTCCCTCTACGGCCATGTGACGAGCCGGGAGGACGTCCTCGACCTGGCGCTCGACGCGGTGTTCGACGAGGTGCCGCTGCCGCCGCCCGGCACCCCGTGGCGGGGCGCGCTCACCACCCATCTCGTCGGGAGCCGGCGGACGATGCGGCGCCACCCGTGGATCCCGGGGCTCCGCGCCACGCGCCCGCTGCTGGGGCCGATCGCCCTGGCCCACTCCGAGCACTTCTACGCCACCCTCGCCGGCGCGGGCCTCACCGGCCTCGAACTGATCGCGGCCGTCAACGCGCTCACCGGCTACGCCGCCGGCCACTCAGCCGCCGAGAACGTGTGGCGGGCCACGGTCCGCGACCCGGCCGCCGAGGCCGACCTCCGCCGCCGTGTCCAGGCCCACCTGACGGCCCGCGCGGACCGCTACCCGACGCTGGCGGCCCACGCCCAGGTCGAGTACGCCGACTTCGACGGCGCCTTCGAACTCGGCCTCGCCCTCGTCCTCGACGGCATCGAGGCCCGGCTGCCAGGGCCCGGCCGAGCCGGTCGCCAGGACGGGCACCAGCAGGAGGACCGCGGCGCCGAGGGCCTGTCCTCACTCGGCTAGACGTGGTCGCGCCAGCTGTGGGTCGGGGCGTAGCCGAGCAGGCGGCGGGCCTTGGCGGTGGACATCAGGGCCTCGTGGCGGCCGAGTTCCGTCCTGACCTCGACGTCGGGGAACTCGGCGGCGGCCAGCTCGGCCGACGGGGTGGACATCACGGTGTCGGGGCTGGCGATCACGAAGACCTCCATGCCGGGCGTCCGGTACTCCAGGCCCTTCCGCACGGCCTGGGCGCCGTCCCTGGCGTCGATGTAGGACCAGAGGTTCCAGCGGCGCAGCTTCGGGTCGGCGTCGAAGGAGGGGAAGCGGGCGTAGTCCGGCACCTCCATGACGTTGGAGAAACGGAGGCCGACCATCTTCAACTCCGGGTCCCAGCGGCAGAGTTGTGCGGCGGCCTGCTCCTCCAGGTGCTTGGCGAGCGAGTAGTTGCTCTCCGGGCGGGCCGGGTACTCCTCGTCGACCGGGAGGTAGGGCGGCGGGGTGTCGAAGGGCAGCCCGAGCACGGTCTCGCTCGAGGCCCAGACCAGGTTGCGGATGCCGGCCACCCGGGCGGCGCTGAAGACGTGGTGGGTGGACGTGATGTTGTTGCCGAAGACGGCCGTGTTCGGCACCAGCCCGGGGGCCGGGATCGCGGCGAGATGCGCGACGGCGTCGACGCGGTCGTAGCGGTCGTCCACGGCGGTGAGCGCGCCCACGGTCTGGCCGTAGTCGGTCAGGTCGACGCGGACGAACGGGCACAGTGGCTCGGCCGGCGGGTCGCGGTCGAGGTTGACCACGTCCCAGCCGTGGTCGAGCAGCTCCCGGACGACGGCGCGGCCGAGCTTGCCGCTTCCGCCGGTGACGGCAACGCGTGGCATGGGATCACGTACCTTCGTTCACGATCGACAGTGCGGACGATCAAGCCGGGTCAGCTTGACACGGGGGCTTCATCTGAGGCCAGGCCGACGCAACGTCGGGGTGCGACGATGACGTGCGCGGTTGCCGCGGCCGCCGCTCCTTTCGTCTCGTCGTTCACGCGTCAGGAGCCTTCGTTGCGTATCTCGTCCCGCCTGCCCGTCAGGTCCCTCACCACGGCCCTCGCCCTGGCGGCCGTCGGCGCCCTCGCCGTGCCAGCCAGCACCGCCGCGAGCCCGGCCGCCCACACCGCCGCCACCCACGAACCGGCGCCGGTGGACGTCGCCGTGGAGTGGTACGACGTCACGGCGGAGAGCGTCGCCGCCGCCGGCGCCGCCACCCAGGTCACCAACAACCGTACGTGGGCCATCGGTTGGCTGGCCGCCGCGCGGGCGCTGCGCGCGGACGGCCGGGCCGCGTACCAGGACGCCGCACTGGCCGGGGCGGTGCACGAGACGCTGAGCGAGCTGGTCCCGGCGCGCGCCGCGGAGTTGGACGCGGCGCTCGACGCCACGCTCGACCGGGTGCCGGACGGCCGGGCCGAGGACGCCGGCCTGGCGGCCGGGCGGCGGGAGGCCAGGGCCCTGCTCGCCGACGGCGCGGGCGCCGGCCTCGATCCGGCGTCCGTCAACGCGCCGCTCACGGTGCCGGAACCGGCGCCCACGAGCTGGCAGCCGTCGCCGCCCGCCTACGGCCCGCCGGCGCAGGCCGGCACCCGCTTCGCCAGGCCCTTCCTGCTGGCCGGCGGCGACCAGTACCGGCTGGCGCCGCCGCCCGCCGTCGGCTCGGCCAGGCACCGGGCCGACCTGGCCGAGGTCGCGGCCTACGGCTCGGCGGACAGCACGGTGCGGAGCGCGCACCAGACGGAGACGGCGGCCTTCTGGTACGGGTCGTCGCTGACGCTCTACACGGAGCCGCTGCGGGTGGCGCTCGACCGATCCCGGGGGTCGCTCGCCGAGCGGGCCGAGCTGGTGGCGCTGTTCCATGTGGCGCTGGTGGACACCGCGATCGCCACGTCCGACAGCAAGTACGCCCACCTCGCCTGGCGTCCGGTGACCGCGCTCCGCGCGGGCGGCGACGCCGACTGGACGCCGCTGCACGTCACGCCCTCGCACCCGGACTACCCGAGCGGCCACGGCACCTACGCGGGCGCCGCGGAGGGCGTGCTGACCGCGCTGGTCGGGCCGCGCACCGCGCCGTTCGAGCTGACCAGCCCGACGGCGCCCGGCGTGACCCGCACCTACACCGCCTGGCGTCAGCTGTCGGTGGAGAACGTCGACGCCCGGGTGTTCTCCGGCATCCACACCAGGACGGCGGACGTGGCCGGCGTCCGGCTCGGCAGGACCGTCGCGGCCCACACCCTCGAGAACGCCGATGGACTCCTCGGCTGACGGCGGTTCGGCCGGCGGCGGTTCGGCCGAAGGCCGGGGCTCAGCGGGTGAGGCGTTCGATCAGGGCCTGCCAGCTGTCGCCCAGGAAGTCGACGAGATCCGGTTCCGCCGGTGCCTCCTCCTCCGACCTCCTGAGGTACAGCAGCGTCGGGCCCTCCAGGGCGGCGGTGAGCTGGATGGCGACGCCGTTGAGGCTGGGGATCCGGACGCCGGCCTGGGCGAGCAGCGTGCGGATGTGGAGCTGGGAGAGCGAGGCGTCGCCGACGGGGACGGGCCGGTCGCGGTCGAGGCCGGCGCGTGCGATGGCGCGGTGGTCCATGAGGAAGGCGATCCTGGCCCGACCGTAGACGACGAGGCGTTCCACCGGGTCGGCGCCGGGGCCGAGCGGCGGCGGGCCGCCGAGCACCTGCTCCTGGAACTGTCGCTCGTCGGCGTCCATCAGGGCCCGGAAGATGCCGGCCCGGCTGCCGAAGCGGCGGAAGACGGTGCCCTTGCCGAGGCAGGCCCGCTCGGCGAGGCCGTCCATCGTCACCTTGGCGACGCCCTGTTCCGCGATCATCTCGCGGGCCGTCCTCAGCAGGTGCTCGCGGTTGCGTACGGCGTCGGCGCGCTCGCAGCGCGGCTTTCCGAAGGGCACAAGAGAGCGGTCCACCTGTCCAACCTACCGCCGGGAACACGAAGCGGGGTAAAGTCCGTTTATATTGGAAGCGACCGCGGCGCCCGGACGTCCGATCCGCAGCCGGCACCGTCGCCACGCCATCGACCGCTACGGCGGACCGTCAACCCATCGAGGAATCACGATCATGAACCTGTTCCGCCTGGACGCCAGCATCCTGCCGGGCGCCTCCTCAAGCGCCGAGCTCGCCGACATCGCCGAGGCCGAGTGGGTCGCCAAGCACCCCGGCGCCACGGTGACCCGCCGCCACCTCGGCACCGACGCGCTGCCCGCCGACGCCTGGGCGCTCGCCACCACCGGGGGCTTCACCCCCGAGGGTGACCGCACCCCGGCCCAGCGCGAGGCCGTCGCGCTCGCCGCGAGCCTGGCCGAGGAGGTCCAGAACGCCGACACCGCCATCCTGGCCGTGCCGCTGTACAACTACGGCGTCTCCCAGCACTTCAAGACCTGGGTGGACCTCGTCATCGCGGGCGCCGGCCCCACCACCCCGGTGCTGAAGAGCACCCCCACCGTGCTGGCCACCGCCCTCGGCGGCGGTTACGGCCCGGGGACCCCGCGGGAGGGCTGGGACCACTCCACCCCCTACCTGGAGCGCATCCTCGTCGACATCTGGGGGGCCGAGCTCACCGTGGTCAAGCGCGAGCTCACCCTCGCCGCCAGCAGCCCCGGCATGGAGGACCTGCGGGAGCTGGCCGAGCAGTACCACTCCGAGGCCCGCACCGCGGCCCGCGCCGCCGGCCAGGCGCTCGCCGGCAACTGAGGAACGAACCGCCGGGGACACTTCGGCGCCGGCCGAAGCGTCCCCGGCGACAATCGAACACATGGACATGACGCGGCGAGCCCAGCCGACCGGGCCCGACCTGGCCGCCGTCGCCAGGCTGCTGGCCGACGGCACCCGCGCCGCCTGCTGCCTGGCCCTGCTCGACGGCCGGGCCTGGACCGCGAAGGAACTGGCCCGCCACGCGCACGTCGCCGCCTCGACCGCGACCGAGCACCTGAACGCGCTGGTCCGTGGCGGGCTGCTGGCCGAGGAGCGACAGGGGCGGCACCGCTATGTGCGGCTGGCGAACGCCCAGGTCGCCGAGCTCGTCGAGAGCCTCGCCGCGCTGGCGCCGCCGCCCGCCGCGCCGCCCCGCTCGCTGACGGCGGTCGGTCGTCAGGAGGCGCTGGCCCACGCGCGCACCTGCTACGACCACCTGGCCGGCGCCGTCGGGGTCGCGATCACCGACGCGATGACCCGGCGGGGGCTGCTCGGCTGGGAGCGGGGGCTCGGCCTCACCGGCGCGGGCCGGGCCTGGCTCGCGGAGCTCGGCGTCACGGTCCCGGCCGGCACCCGCCGCCCCGCGGTGCGTTCCTGCCTGGACTGGACGGAACGCCGCCCGCACCTGGCCGGCGCGGTGGGCGCGGCGCTGTGCCGGCACGCCCTCGACGCGGGCTGGGTCTCCCGGGTCGGATCCACCCGCGCCGTGCTCGTCACGCCGGTGGGGCGCCGGGCGCTCCACGACCACCTCGCCCTGCCCGACGGACTCCTGGTGCGCCGGCGCGGCTGAACCCGCCGTCCGCGGCGGGGCGTTCCCTCACGGCACCAGCAGCCACCGCCCGCGCTGGCCGCCGCCGGCGACCTTGTCGTACGCCGTCGCGGCCTCGGCGAGCGGCACCCGGCCGGCCACCCGTAGTTCGAGGATTCCGGAGGCGGCGAGGGCGAGCAGGTGGGCGAGCCGCGCGCCGTCGGGCAGCACGCTCTCGATATGAACCTCGATGTCCCGCTCGGCCGTCGCGGGAGCGGCCGCCGGCACGCCGACGAAGGTCCCGCCGTCGCGGACCGCGGCGAGGGCCGCCGCGTGCAGGACCGCGGCGTCGAGTACGGCGTCGAACGTCGGCCCTGGCAACTCCGTGACGAGTTCGCGGGCTCCGGCTCGCAGGACGAAGTCGCGGTCGTGCTCGCGCGCCAGCCCGGTGACGGCCCAGCCGGTGTGGGCGGCCAGCGCGACGGCGTACCCGCCCACCGAGCCGGCCGCGCCGGTGACCAGCAGGGTGCGCCCGTCGGCGGGGCCGAGCAGGTCGACCAGCCGCACCGCGGTCAGCGCGTTGATCGGCAGGGAGGCGGCGTCGACCGGGTCGAGCGCGCCCGGCAACAACGCCGCGGCGGACGCCGGCACCACGGTCTCCTCGGCGTGCGCGCGGACCGGAGCCGTGACGTCGCAGTGTGCGGCGGCCACTTGGTCGCCGACCGCGAAGCCGGTGACCTCGGCGCCGACCTCGGTGACGACGCCGGTGAGGGACCAGCCGAGGCCGACCGTGCCGGTGAGCCCGAAGATCGCCCGGGCCGGTCCGCCGGCGTAGAGCGTGTCGACGGGATCGACCGAAGCCGCCGTGACGCGGACCCGCAACTCGCCGGGGCCCAGCGGGAGTTGCGTCACCTCCACGAGGGTGGGCGCGGTGGCGTCGGGGGTGGAGACGAGTGCGAGCGTCACGATGACGTTCCTTCCGTTCGGTGGACTACACAACCATCCGAGACCTACTCTCTTTTGGGAAGTAGGCACTTTGAAGTGGTGTAGGCACCTGGAGGTAAGCCATGGACGACACGCGCACCGCGGACGGCCCGCCGGTACGGTTCGACGCGTTCAACGCGTCCTGTCCCAGCCGGCAACTGCTCGACACGATCGGCAACAAGTGGGCCAGCCTGGTGATCGCGGCCCTCGGCCTCGGCGGCCCGCTGCGCTACTCGGAACTCGCCGCGCGGATCGCCGGGGTGAGCCAGAAGATGCTGACCCAGACCGTCCGCGGGCTCGAGAGGGACGGGCTGCTGACCCGCACGGTGACCCCGTCGGTGCCGGTCCGCGTCGACTACGAGCTCACCCCGCTCGGCCGCTCCCTGCAGGAGACGATCTGCCACCTCAAGGAGTGGGCCGAGGCGCACATGCCGGAGGTGGAGCTGGCACGCGTGGAGTACGACCGGGCGGACGCCTGACCTTCGTCCACCCCCTCACCCGGTCGCCGTCACGCTCGGCGTCGGCGTCTGGCCGCGGTAGGAGTGGCCGAGCTCCGGGCCGAGCCCGAAGTAGTGGCGGAAGTTGTAGACGAGCGGGCTCCACGCGCCGGGGTCGACGTGATCCGTGCCGGGCACGACGACGCGCAGGTCCGCGTGGACCCGCAGCACGGCGGCCTCCACGATGACGAATCCACCGGAGACGTCGGTCCTGACCCGGGACGCGCGCGCCTCCAGCCCTCGGCCTTGGTGGCCGGCACCGGACTGCGGCCGGTCAGCGGCGCCAGCCGCTCCACCGCATGCCACTGGGCGGGGGCCGGCAGGTTGATCACGAGCTCGGGCCGGGACCCGAGGTTGCGCGCCGTCTGCCCCTCGCCGCCCAGGCCGACGACATGGGGGCGAGATTGAACGAGCCGTCCCGGTTCTCCATCGTCAGGAGCACCACCGGGGTCCCGAAGTAGAGAATGCTCGGCTCGATCGTGACGTGGCGGGCGGCGGTGTGCTCCGCCGTGCCGGGTGGTGCGGTGTCCATGGCCGGAAGGCTAGGCTCCGGACGCTTCGGCCGGCGCCGAAACGTCCCCGGCGCTCTCAGGCGCAGTACTCACCCACGTACGAGTCGTCCGCAGGTACCAGCCGCCCTCCACCGGCTCACACCACGCGCGGAGTCGGTCGATCCGGGGACGACCGGCATCGCGCCACCGTCCGATCCACTCTCTGAGTTCCTTGAGCGCGGCCGAGTCGGCCGACTCGGCCAGCAGGCGCGGTTCGGGAAAGAGCACGGCCAGGGCGAGGTCGTCGGCGGTGGTGATCCCGATCGCCGTCTCGCGTCCGAGACCCGCCACGCTCAGGCGCTCGACCTCCGACGCCATCAGCCAGATCTTCAGGTGCTCGACCTCCGGCCAGCCCTCCTCCAACGGCTCGCTGTACTCCGCGGCCAGTGCCCGCCCCAACACCGCGTCCGCGAGCCCGGGTTCCTTGCTCCCCCGCAACCACGGTGCCGACAGATAGCACTCACCGCCGCCTCCAGGCCGTCGATACGCCACCACCAGCTCACGCCGCCGGTTCCCCGGCGTACGCATCGGCACATACTGCCCCCGATGCGGGGTGACCGCGACCGGGCTGTGGTCGTCCCCGACCTCGATGCGCGCCATGACCGTGGAGTACGCGATCGGCGCACAGGGCACCGGAGCCAACACCACTCCCCCGATACGCGTCTGCGTCAGCCACGCCTCCGGCAGCAACGGCGGCTGTGTCCACGCCACCACCCGGTCGAACGGCGCCCCCTCCGACCAACCGACAAGTCCGTCACCCACGACGGACGTGATGTTGGGCCGAAACCCGTCCCGATGGATCGTCGCCGCGCGCTCCACCAACTCCGGCACCACGTCCACGCTGACCACATGCCCGGTCGGCCCCACCGCCTCGGCCAGCACCGCCGCCGAGTATCCCGAACCGGTCCCGATCTCCAACACCCGCTGCCCAGGCCGCACATCAAGCACCCGCAGATGCCGCGCGATCACCTCGGTCGGCGTCGTCTGCCGCACAGCGCGCCCGTCCCGTCCCCGGTACAACGCCTCACTCACCCGCCCGATCGCTCGGTCGACGGCATCGACCATCACGTATCCACTCTCCCTCACTCGTTCGCTCCCCGTTCCTGTCACAGCCGGATGGCCGCGCGCCACGGATGACCCGTTTCCGGCTGCTCTCCCACCGGGAGCCCGCCCGCCTCCACCCACGCGTGTGCCGCCGCGACGGGTCTGAGTCGCGCGCCGAGACACCAGACCAGTCGGCGCCGGTGCGCGGCGGCGGCGAGGACGGCAGCGAGCGACATCTCCAGACAGGCCGCCCTTCCCGGCCAGACCCGCGCTGCCCAGCCGCAACCCGCGACAACGTCGGCGCCTTCACAACGGCCGGCGGGCCGGAAAGGAACACGTCTCAGCAGGCCCAGAAAGCCGACCACCGCCCGGAAGGGGAGCCGGAGCAGAAAGGCGGCGACCAGCAGCCCCAGGGCACCGCTCAGGCGGTACCTGAGGCGGAGGCGGGAGAAGTCGTCGGCGGGAAGCGCCATGGCCGTGCTCACCGCACCCACTCCAACAGCCGCCGGCTGACGAGCACGTCGAGCAACGCGTCCAGGTCGCTCCTCAGTCGCCCCGGATCGACGCGATGCTCACGCGCCAACGACACCAGTGCCTCATCGGGCCCGAGTCCACCGGCGACGCGGCTCCAGAACTCAGCCGCCACCTCGTTCAGATGCAGCCACGCACCGGTGCGGAGATCCAGCACCATCGCACCATTCCCCTCGGGATCGACGACGGCCGCCGCCCACCGCGTCACACGCACCTCAGTTCGCCGTCGCACGGCCGATCACCTCACCCGACGCCCGCCACCAGCCGGCGGGCTCGTCCCGACTCCGTGACCACACCTCCGCGGCCAGCACTCCGTCGAGGGCGAACAGCGAGACCGGCAGGCCGGCCGCGCCACGCCCCAGGGTGCCGATCGCTCGCGCGCCGTCGATCAACCGTTCCTAGGGACTGAGCGGGAGTGTGTCCTGTTGCCAGGACTCATGCTCAGCCGAATGCCCCGAACGGTGTTGGGTGTTCTGGTCTACCGCGTTCTCGCCGTATCCGGCGCGTACGGATCGTGTCCGTGGTCCGGGGATGCGGGGGCGGTTTCCCTCGCGCCCCGGGGCCATCGAGCTGGCCTGGACGGTCCGATGCCCCGCACGATCACTCCTGTCGTGCGGGGGCGGTGCCATCCGTCGCCGGATCGGGTGCC
>NZ_BAAGPR010000077.1:0-38193 GCF_054783955.1 Streptomyces mayteni
CGGGGCCGAAGGCGGCTGCGCCGCCGGGCCGCAGGCCCGCTCCGCGCGGACGGGGCGGGCGGGTGGGTGGGGACAAGCCCGCGGCGCAGCCGCCGGGCAGCGCGGAACAAGGGGCGGGTGGGTGGGGGGAAACCCCGTGGTGGGCACCGGAGGTCAGCCGTGGAGGTGGAGCACGGCCCGTTCCGACCAGTCCGGTGGGGTCGTGAGGCGCGACACCAGCGCCATGACCGCGAAGGAGAGCGGGACCGTCCAGGCCGCTGGTTGGGCGAGGAGGACGGCGAGCAGGCCTGGGCCCGGCGCGGTCAGGAGGCCGGCCAGGGCCGCGCCCGTCGAGGCGCAGACGCCGGTCACGAGGCCGGCGGCCGCGCCGGGGGCGGTCAGGCCCGGCCACCAGATGCCGAGCACCAGCAGCGGGCAGAACGTCGAGGCGGCCACCGCGAAGGCCCACCCCACCGCGACGTTGATGTCGACGCCGCGGGCCGGCAGCGACAGCAGCACCGCGACCAGCGCGCCGGCCACCACCGCGGCCCGGAGCCGCGGCACGCTGGCCCTGGACAGGTCGTGGGAGAGGCCGCCGGCGAGGGCGAGCAGCAGTCCCGAGGAGGTGGAGAGGAAGGCCGCGAACGCGCCGGCCGCCACGATCGCGGTGAGCACCGCGCCCCAACTCCCCGGCACGATCTCGGAGGGCAGCACCACCGTGACCGTGTCCGTGTCGCCGCCGTCGACCAGTTCGGGGGTGAAGACGCGGCCCAGCAGTCCGTAGACCGCGGGGAAGAGATAGAAGAGGCCGAGCAGCACGATGACGCCGACCGCGACCCGGCGGGCGGCCCAGGCCGAGGCGCTGGTGTGGAAGCGCATGATGACGTGCGGCAGGCCGACCGCGCCGAGCGTGGTGGCGAGCAGCACGGACCAGGTGGCGAGGAGCGGCTGGCCCGAGCCGTCGAGGTCGAGGAGCGGCCGGCTCCACTCGCCGACGTCCACCCGGAGCGCCTCCTCGCGGGCGCCGGCTCCGGCGTGCACCACGAGGAAGACGGCCGGCACGGCGATGAAGAGCAGCTTCACCAGGTAGTGGAAGCCCTGGACGTAGGTGGCGGAGCGCATGCCGCCGGCCGCGATGGAGACGCTGACCACCACGCCGGCGAGGACCACGCCGACCCAGTAGGGGGTGCCGCTCACCAGGTGCAGCACCACGCCCGCGCCCTTGAACTGCGGCACCAGGTAGAGCCACATGATCACCAGCACGATGACGGCGCAGAGCCGTCGGATGGCCGGCGAGCCGAGCCGGTAGTCGGCGAAGTCGGGCACGGTGTAGGCGCCGGAGCGCCGCATCGGGCCGGCGACCAGGGCGGCGACGGCGACGTAGCCGGCGGTGAAGCCGACCGCGTACCAGAGGGTGCCGATGCCGTTCTTGAGCATCAGCCCCGCGAGGCCGAGCACCGAGGCGGCCGAGACGTACTCACCGGCGATGGCCATGGCGTTCCAGCCGGGCGCGACGCGGCGCGAGGCCACCAGGAAGTCGGGGGTGGTGGAGCGGGTGGCGCGCACCCCGTAGAGGCCGATGACCACGCTGACGGCCAGCAGCAGCCCGATCGCCAGCAGTCCGATCATTCGGGGACCTTGCCCGAGGCCCGCTCGATCCGCTCGGCGCCGCGCACGTGCCGGAACGCGATCAGCAGCAGCAGCGGGTAGCTGGCGGCCATCAGCAGCAGCCAGGAGGCCGGCACGCCGGCGACGGTGATCCGGCCGAGCGCGGGGAGCGCGCCGAGCAGCCAGCTGAGGCCGAAGAGCAGCAGCGCCAGCACGCCGAGGGTGCGGGCCGCGTGGCGCCGCTGTTCGGTGAACAGGGCGCGGGAGGCGGCCAGTTCGGCCTCGCTCTCGTGGTCGGGCCCCGGCAGCGGCAGCAGGTGGCGGGGCGGCCGGTGGCCGCGGGAGAGGGCGATCCTGGTCTGCGGGCTGGTGATCCTGACCCGCCGCGGGGTGCTCGTCATCTCAGCGGTCCTCGTCCCGCACGGCGGCCAGCAGCCGTTCCTTGAGGGCGCGGGCGTGCCGGCGGCTGACCGGGACGTCGCCCGCCGGGGTGGCGGCGACGAGTCCTGACGAGCCGGTGACCCGCAGGTCGGTCACCCAGCGGACGGCGACCAGGTAGCCGCGGTGGGTGCGGACGAAGCCGGCGGAGGACCAGACCTCCTCCAGGTAGCTGAGCGAGAGCCGGATCAGGTGGGCGTCCTGGTCGGTGTGGAGCCGCACGTAGTCGCCGTGCGCCTCGGCGAACCGGATGTCGTCGCGGTGCACGAAGACGGTGTGCCGGCCGGTCTCGATCTGCACCACGGAGAGCTCGTCGCGCTCGGGTTCGGCCGGCAGGGCGCGGCGGGCGGTGGCGGCCCTGGTCACGGCCTCGGCGAGCCGCTCGGCCCTGATCGGCTTGAGGAGGTAGTCGGCGGCGCCGATGCCGAACGCCTCGACGGCGTGCGCCTCGGAGGCGGTGACGAAGACGATGGCGGGTGGCGTCGAGAGCATGCCGAGGACGCGGGCGACGTCCATGCCGGTGAGCCCCGGCATGGAGATGTCGAGGAAGACGGCGTCGTAGCTGCCGGTGCCGAGCAGCCGGACCGCGGCCTCGCCGCCGTCGGCCTCGCTGACCTCGCCTATCTCGGGCATGGTGGCGAGCAGGTCGGCCAGTTCCTCGCGGGTCGAGGTCTCGTCCTCGACGACCAGGACGCGCAGCGGGTTCGACGGCGGGTTCGGCGTTCGCGGTACTGTCACCGGGCTGCCACTCCTCGCATGAACTTCGGTACCCGGATGACGACCTTGGTCCCGCCGCCTGGTGCCGTCTCGATCACCAGGCCGTACTCGGGCCCGTAGACGGTCCGCAGTCGCTGGTCGACGTTGGCCAGGCCGACGCCGCCGCGGCCGCCGCCCCGGCCGGCGAGGATCGCGCCGGCCTCCTCCGGCCGCATGCCGACGCCGTCGTCCTCGACCTCGATGACGCACAGCGGGCCCTCGCCGAAGCCGGAGACGCTGATGGCGCCGGGCCCCGGCTTGGGTTCGAGGCCGTGTCGGACGGCATTCTCCACGATGGGCTGGATGACGAGGAAGGGGATGGCGACGGGCAGGATCTCCGGCGCCATCCGCACGGTGAGCTCCATCCGGTCGTCGAAGCGGGCCCGTTGCAGTTCCAGGTAGGTCTGCACGGCCTGGAGCTCGTCGGCGACGGTGGCGTAGTCGCCCTGGGTGGAGAAGCTGTAGCGCAGGTAGTCGGCGAAGTCGCCGAGCAGGTCGCGGGCCCGGTCGGGGTCGGTGCGGATGCGGGCGCCGATGACGGCGAGCGCGTTGTGCAGGAAGTGCGGCGAGATCTGGGCGCGCAGGGTGCGGAGTTCGGCCTGGGTGATGCGGGCGCGGGCGCGGCGCAGCGCGGCGTGGTCGAGGGAGCGGGCCACGAGGGCGGCGGCCGGGGCGAGTTCGGCCTCGGCGGCGTCGCGGGCGGCGAGGGCGCCGGAGAGTTCGCCGGCGACGATCAGCGGGACGGCGGCCCAGGGCGGGCGGTGGACGGGGCCGGCGTGTTCGTAGGTGCCGGCGAGCAGCGCGGCGAGCTCGGTCGCGTCGGGTTCGGGGCCCGCGACGGCGACCGGGCGGGCGTCGAGGTCGGCGAGCACCACGGTGCCGGCGCCGAGCAGTCGGCGCAGCCGGCGGGCCGCGGTGCCGGCGCCGCGGCCTGTCAGGCCGTCGCGCAGGTCGCGGTCCATGTCCTGCACGGCGGTGAGCACGGCGGCGGTCCGCCCGTCGTCTGGCCTGCTCCGTCGCATCCGGTCCCCCAGCATGGCCGCACCGTAACCCAGCCGGGCCCGGCCCCATAGGCCCTGGACGCGGCCCCTTGACGGGCGGCCGGTGGGGCCGGGGGGCGGCGGTGGGGGTCACTCGACGGTCGCGGGCCCCTCGGCCTGGCTGCGGTCGCCCGCCTCGAGCGCCTCGCGCCGCTGCCGCTCCTCGCGCTCCTCGACCTCGGCGAGCGGCGGGTGGAGCTGCATCGGGCCGTACGGGTCCTCGTCGCTGGGGCGGGGCGTCTCCGGTCCTTCGGGGCCGATCCGCATCAGCCGCTCGACCCGGATGACGCGGAACCGGCGGCCGAGCACGGTGAGTTCGTCGCTCGGCGGGCCGGCGCGGTACTCGTCGGCGGCGCGGGCGTAGGTGTCGGCGTCGGCGTCGGAGACCCCTTGCTCCAGCTTGGGGAGGAACTCGGCGAGGTAGTTGTACAGGGTGGAGCGGGCGTCCTGCGGGGTGGGCTGAAGGCCGGCCATGGGCTCCCAGGACTTCTTCTTGCGCTCGGCGAAGGTGAAGGTGGCGGGCAGCAGCACCACGCCTGGGTGGGTGTCGAGCGCGCGCCGCGAGTCGGCCCTGACGTGCACCGGGATGCGCTCGGCCGAGTAGTGCAGGGAGCGGAGCTCCATGCGCTGGATGCTCTCCATGATGCCGGTGGGCGCCGAGTGGTCGATGAGCGTGCCGGTGGTGCGGCAGGCGTCTCCCCGGCGCCGCTTCCGGTCGCCGAGGTCCCAGCCCAGGTCGTCGGGGTCGGTGGGCCGCGGCCCTTCGAGGCCCTCGGGGCCGATCCTGGCGAACTCGTCGCCGCGCACCACGCGGTAGCGGACGTCGCCGACCAGCAGTTCGTCCACCGGCTCGGTCTCCAGCCGGGCGACGGCGGCGAGCAGCTGGTCGCGGAGCGGATCGCCCGGCCTGGTGGTCTCCTTGGCCTGGAACCAGAGGTGGGAGTTGAGGCCGTCCCTCGAGTGTTGCGGGAATCCGTCACCGACGTCGCTCAGCAGCCGCCACGCGTCGCCGTCCGCCGGCCGCTGCTCCGCGAAGCCGAACACCGGCCCGCGGATGACGACATGGGGATACCGCTCGGCGGACCTGATGGTGTCCTGCTCCGTCACCTCGGAGACGGGGTCGTCCCGGTGGATGACGCGGAAGGTCAGATGCGACGGTGGGCTCTTCCGGTGATCCTTCATGTGCTCACCGTGACATCAACAGCGGACCGGATGCAGCCGATTACACAAAGTCCCCCCTTTGGAGGGGCTAGCTTGCCCCACGTTCACACGGAGCGCACGGGAGCGTGGGCTCAGAGGAAGTCGCGGGCCAGGGGCGAGCCGGCGGCGAACTCGCGGGCGTAGCGGCGGACCGCGCGCAGCGGCAGGGACACCCAGTGGGGTCGGGACCTGGTCTCGTAGACCGTCTCGTAGACGGCCTTGTCGGCCAGCAGGGCGCGGAGCAGCAGCGGCTGCGCGCGGGGGTCGCGGCCGCTGGACTCGGCGTAGCCCTCGCAGAACGCGACCTGGTTGCGGCGCGACCATTCGGCGGCCCGTTCCAGCAGGGGCCCGTCGGGGGTGACCGGGTGGCCGGGCTCGATGAGCCGGTGGTGCGCCGCGTAGTCGAAGGAGCGCAGCATGCCGGCGACGTCGCGGAGCGGTGACCGCATCCGGATCCGCTCGTCGTGGGAGGCGCTGGGCTCGCCCTCGAAGTCCACCAGGAGCCAGGACGTCGGGGTGCGCAGCACCTGGCCGAGGTGGAGGTCGCCGTGTACGCGCTGGATGACCACCTCGTCGACGGTGGCGGCGACGGTGGAGTAGAGGGTGTCGAGGGCTCTGGCGTGCGGGTCGAGGGCGGGCACGTCGACGCCGGCGACGCGGAGCCGTTCCCGCATGGCGTCGACGACGGCGAGGATCTCGTCGCCGCGCAGCGTGCGTTGGCCTCGGGCGCGGGCCAGGTCGGCGTGCACCTCGGCGACGGTCGCGCCGAGGCGGCGGGCCTCGGCGGAGAAGTCGCCGCCCGCCTGGTCGGCGTGGCCAGGACCGGCGAGCAGGTCGCGGACGCTGGCCAGCGCCATGGACCAGCCGTCAGCGGCGGGCACGTAGGTCTGCACGGTGCCGTAGGTGACGGGTGAGCCGCCCAGGTCGCCCTCGGCCCAGCCGAGCAGGACGGGGACGTGCGGGCTGCGGACCTCGCCGAGCGCCCTGGGCAGTTCGAGGTCCTGGTTGACGCCGGGTTCCAGGCGTCGGAAGAACTTCATCAGGTAGTGCTCGTCGAGCACCACGGAGCTGTTGCTCTGCTCGACGCCGAGGGGGCGGGCGGGCAGGGGCCGGTCGTCGTGCGGCGCGCCGCCGTCGGCGAGCGCGGGCTCGGGGCGGAACCGGAGTCCGCCGAGGTCGGAGCCTTCGGCCATGGCGCGCAGGATCCGCGACGTGATCTCCCGGTCGTCGACGCCGTCGTAGACGACGAAGCCGTCGAGGCCGGCGATCACGGACGGTTCGAGGGCGCGGGGCAGCCGGCCGCGCTGGCCGAGCGGGACCTGGTAGCGCTCGGGGGCGCCGCCGTCGGCGAAGTCGACGCGCACGGTGAGGAGCGCGCCGCGCGGTCCGCCGCTGTCGAGGTGGTCGAGGAGTTCGGCGTGGTGCTCGATGGTGACGCCGGCGATGGGGCGTTCCTTGGCGGCGAACCACCGCTGCCAGGGGAGCCAGGCGCACAGCGCGGCGGTGAGTCGGGTGGGCAGCGGCCGGACGGCGGCGGGTTCGCTCATCGGGCGTCCTCCTCGGCGCGCGGCACGGCGAACCAGTAGAAGCCGTGCCCCGGGAGGGTGAGGCGGTAGGGCTCGTCGCCGATGGTGGGGAAGGGGATCTCGCCGGTGAGTTCCACCGGGGTGGCGCCGCCGTAGGTCTGGAGGGCGAGTTCGGCCGGCTGCGGGAACCGGGAGAGGTTGTTGACGCAGATCACCGTGTCGTCGCTGTCGCGCGTCGTGTGGTGCCGCGCGTACGCGAAGACGCCGGGGTTGTCGACGCTGAGCTCGCGGAAGTCGCCGAGGCCGAAGGCCGGGTGCTGGCGGCGGATGTGCAGCATGTGCCGGGTCCAGCGCAACAGTGAGGAGGGTGCGGCCAGTTGGGCCTCGATGTTGGTGGACTGGTAGCCGTAGATGGTGTCCATGAGCGGTGGCAGGTAGAGCTTGCCTGGGTCGGCGGAGGAGAAGCCGGCGTTGCGGTCCGGGGTCCACTGCATGGGGGTGCGGACGGCGTCGCGGTCGCCGAGCCAGATGTTGTCGCCCATGCCGATCTCGTCGCCGTAGTAGAGGATCGGCGAGCCGGGCAGCGACAGCAGGAGCGCGGTGAACAGCTCCAGCTGGTCGCGGTCGTTGTCCAACAGCGGGGCGAGCCGCCGTCTGATGCCCACGTTGGCGCGCATCCTGGGGTCCTTGGCGTACTCCGCGTACAGGTAGTCGCGTTCCTCGTCGGTGACCATCTCCAGGGTCAGCTCGTCGTGGTTGCGCAGGAAGATGCCCCACTGGGAGCCGGGCGGGATGGTGGGGGTGCGGGCGAGGATCTCGGAGATCGGCAGCCGGGACTCGCGGCGCACGGCCATGAACAGGCGCGGCATCAGGGGGAAGTGGAACGCCATGTGGCACTCGGCCTCCCCGGGGCCCGGTCCGCCGAAGTAGGCGACGGCGTCCTCCGGCCACTGGTTGGCCTCGGCGAGCAGGACCCGGCCGGGGTACTCGTCGTCCACCAGCCGTCGGACGCGGCGCAGGAACTCGTGGGTGGCGGGCAGGTTCTCGCAGTTGGTGCCCTCCTCGGCGAAGAGGTAGGGCACCGCGTCGAGGCGGAAGCCGTCGATGCCGAGGTCGAGCCAGAAGCGCAGGACGTCGAGCATGGCGTCCTGGACCTTGGGGTTCTCGTAGTTGAGGTCGGGCTGGTGGGCGAAGAAGCGGTGGAAGAAGTACTGCTTGCGGACGGGGTCGTAGGTCCAGTTGGAGCTCTCCGTGTCGACGAAGATGATCCGGGCGTCCGCGTACCGCCTGTCGTCGTCGGCCCATACGTAGTAGTCGCCGTAGGGGCCCTCCGGGTCGCGGCGGGACTCCTGGAACCACCGGTGCTGGTCGCTGGTGTGGTTCATCACCATGTCGGTGACGACCCGGATGCCGCGGGCGTGCGCGGCGTCGAGGAGTTCGACGAAGTCGTTGATGGTGCCGAACTCGGGGAGTACGGAGCGGTAGTCGCTCACGTCGTAGCCGCCGTCGAGCAGCGGGGAGCCGAAGAACGGCAGCAGCCAGACGCAGTCGACGCCGAGCCATTCGAGGTGGTCGAGCTTGGCGGTGACGCCCCTGAGGTCCCCCGAGCCGTCGCCGTCGCTGTCGTAGAAGCCGCGTACCGGTAACTCGTAGAAGACGGCGCGGCGGAACCAGTCCTGGTCCACGGGGACCGGCCTGGCGTGGTCGAAGTCCTCGGCTCGTGGCTGGGGGATCGGCGTGTCCACGCGGGTCGTGTCGCTCATCGGGCCTTCCAGGTGAGGATCCGTGCGGGCGCCGTCCGCGGGTCGAGGCTCAGGCGGACGGCCCCGCCCAAATCGATGTCCTTGCCGGTGATCTCGTCGTGCGCGGTGACCGGCTCGCCCTCGGGCGCTCCGAGGTCGGCGGCGGTGAGGCGGACGACGACGTCGACGGGTTCCGCGGGGTCGAGGGTGACCACGCAGAGCACGCGTTCCGGGTGGCCTGGGGCCCGTCTGGAGTAGGCGAGGACCCGGTCGTCGTCCACGGGGTGGAAGCCGAGGTGGCGCTGCTGGCGGAGTCCTGGCTGGGCTCGTCTGATCTCGTTGAGCCGGGTGATCCAGGGGGCGAGGGACCGGCCGGCGGCCAGCGCGCCGGCGAAGTCCCGGGGCCGCAGCTCGTACTTCTCCGAGTCGGCGTACTCCTCGGTGCCGGGGCGCAGCGCCCGGTGCTCGTACAGCTCGAAGCCGGAGTAGACGCCCCAGGTCGGGGCGAGCGTGGCGGCGAGCGCGGCCCTGATGGCGAACGCCGCGGGGCCGCCGTACTGGAGGAACTCGGAGAGGATGTCCGGGGTGTTGACGAAGAGGTTGGGGCGCAGGAAGTCGGCGGAGGCGGCCAGTTCCGCCGCGTAGTCGGCGAGTTCCCGCCGGCCGGTGCGCCAGGTGAAGTAGGTGTAGGACTGGGTGAAGCCCAGCCTGGCCAGGCCGGTCAGGACGGCCGGGCGGGTGAACGCCTCGGCGAGGAAGAGGACGTCGGGGTGGTGGACCCGGACCTCCCACAGCAGCCGGTGCCAGAAGTCGGAGGGCTTGGTGTGCGGGTTGTCGACGCGGAAGATCCGCACGCCGTGGGAGACCCAGAACAGCACCACGCGCAGGATCTCCGCGTACAGGCTCTCCGGAGCGTTGTCGAAGTCGAGCGGGTAGATGTCCTCGTAGCGCTTGGGCGGGTTCTCGGCGTGGGCGACGGTGCCGTCCGGCCGGGTCGTGAACCACTCGGGGTGCTCGGTGACCCAGGGGTGGTCGGGGGCGCACTGGAGGGCCAGGTCGAGTGCGACCTCCAGGCCGAGCCGCTCGGCCTCGGCGACGAACGCGTCGAAGTCGTCGAGGGTGCCGAGGTCGGGGTGGACCGCGTCGTGTCCGCCGTGCGTCGAGCCGACGGCCCAGGGCGAGCCGACGTCGCCAGGTGCGGCGCGCAGGCCGTTGTTGCGGCCCTTCCTGTTGACCTCGCCGACGGGGTGGACGGGTGGCAGGTAGACGACGTCGAACCCCATCCCGGCGATTCTGGGGAGTTCGGACGCGGCGGTGGCGAAGGTGCCGTGCACCGGGCGGCCGTGGGCGTCCCGGCCGCCGGTGGAGCGGGGGAAGAACTCGTACCAGGAGCCGAACAGGGCGCGGGGTCGGTCCACCCACACCGCGCCGGTGCGGCCCCGGGTGACGGGCTCGCGCGGGGTCCGCTCGACGGCGAGCGCGTGGACCTCGGCGGACAGGGCGGGCGCGGCCCGGTCGTCGAGCGGCAGGGCCGCGTCGCGCAGCGCCGCGGCCGCGGCGCGCAGGGCGCGCCTGGCCCGTTGGTCGCGGCCGACCCGGCCCATCCGGTCGAGCAGTCGGGCCCCGGTCTCCAGGTCGTTGCCGAGCTCGGTGGCCGACTGTCCGTCGGCCAGCTTGGCGCGGACGGCCGCGAGCCAGGTCGCCCACGGGTCGTGCCAGGTCTCGATCCGGAAGGTCCACATGCCGATCCGGTCGGGCACCACGGTGGCCTCCCAGCGGTCGAGCCCCGGGTCCGCCAGGAGCATGGGGACGCGGTGCTGCCGTCCCTCGGGTCCCTTCCAGACGACGGCGCAGTCGAGCGCGTCGTGGCCCTCGCGCCAAACGGTGGCCGCAATGGGAATGGATTCGCCGACCACCGCTTTCGCCGGATAGGTTCCTCCCGCCACTAAGGGCGATACGTTATCAATATTGAACCGGCCGCTCATCCTCGATCCTCGCTCTTGGGATGTGGCGTACGTTCACAGAATGCCGCTGGGGCGAGAAATCCGCGAGAACCCCACCCCTAGTCCGTCAACTCCCTCAAGTCGGAAAGTCGTTGAGCCCTGGCCGATATTTCGTCAAGTGCCAGGAGTGGCCGACACTCCACCGATGGACCTTGCCAGGCCAACGGGGGTCAGCCTTCACTGAGGTAACTCTGCTCGCACCTTCCCGAGATGGTCCGGGAAAACATCGGGGCGGGGTGACCGTGGGGAATACCGCCAATCAATGGAGCGCACATGTCTCGACGAGTTCTCATAATGCTGTCCGAGTACGGATACTGGGGGGAGGAATTGGTCGGCCCGGTCGAGGTGCTCGAGGCGCGGGGATACCGACTGACCTACATGACGCCGACCGGTAAACGCGCCCACGCGCTGCCGCCCAGCCTCGACCCGGACTACATCGACCCGCCGCTCGGCCGCTCGGTGACCACCAGGGACATGGCGCGGCGGGCCACCGAGATCGACGCGTCGAGCCGGCTCGACAACCCGCTGAGCCTGGCCGACCTGCTGCCGGAGCGTCCCTACTACAGCTCGCTCAACCACCTGCGGGAGCTGGAGGAGTACAACCGCCGGCTGGCGACGGCCACCGACGACCTGGTGAGCAGCTTCGACGCGCTGGTCCTGGTCGGCGGCAGCGGCCCGATCGTGGACCTGGCCAACAACGAGCGGCTGCACGAGGTCGTGTTGGCGTTCGTCGCGGCCGACAAGCCGATCCTGGCCGAGTGCTACGGCGTGGCGGTGCTGGCCTTCGCCCGGGACATCGACAGCCGGAAGTCGATCCTGTGGGGCAGGCGGGTCACCGGCCACCCCAAGGAGTACGACTACAAGGACGGCACCGGGTTCCTGGGCGTCGACTTCAACATGGGCCCGCCGCCCTACCCGCTGGAGTACATCCTGCGCGACGCCACGGGCCCGGACGGCGCGTTCATCGGCAACGTGGGCCGCGAGATCTCGGCGATCGTGGACTACCCGTTCATCACCGCGCGCTCGACCCCGGACTCGATCCCGTCGGCCGAACTGCTCGTCCGGGCCCTCGATGACGGTCTGCGCAGGCACGGCTGGTGACCGCGGCACGCCCTGGGAAGGCGGCGATCTTCGAGCAGTTCGCCGCCGACGGCATCACCCACATGTTCGGGAATCCGGGAACGGTCGAGCAGGGGTTCCTCGACGAGGGCGAACGCACCGGCCTCTCCTACCTGCTCACGCTGCACGAGGGGGTGGCCGTCGGCATGGCCGACGGCTACGCCCGGGCCACCGGGCGCCCCGGCCTGGTGCAACTGCACAGCGGCGTCGGCCTGGGGAACGGCGTCGGCATGCTCTACCAGGCCAAGCGGGGCGGCTCGCCGCTGGTCGTGCTGGTGGGCGAGTCCGGCGTGCGCTACGACGCGATGGACGGTCAGATGGCGGCGGACCTGGTGGCCATGGCGGAACCGGTCACCAAGTACGCGGCCCGGGTCGTCGACCCGCACTCCACGCTGCGGGTGCTGCGCCGGGCCGTCAAGATCGCCATGACCCCGCCGCGCGGGCCGGTGGTCGTGGTGCTGCCGGCGGACGTCCTCGACCAGCTCACGCCGGAACCCGCGGTGGCCACCAGCGTGCCCTCCACCCGGGTGCTGCCCGAGCCGGCCGAGCTGGCGCGGGCGGCCGAGCTGCTGCTCGCCGGCGAGCGGCGGCTGGTGCTGATGGGTGACGGGGTGACCGTGAGCGGCGCCCAGGCGCAGCTCACCCGGGTCGCCGAGCTGCTGAACGCCCCGGTGTGGGGCGTGAACGACTCCGAGGTCAACTTCGACACCACCCACCGGCTCTACGGCGGCCAGCTCGGCCACATGTTCGGCGAGAACAGCGCACGGGTGGTGCGCGACGCCGACTCGGTGCTCGTCGTCGGCACCTACGTGTTCCCCGAGGTCTTCCCCGCGCTGAGCAGCCCCTTCAAGGAGGGCGCGCGGGTGGTGCACGTCGACCTCGACGCGTACGAGATCGCCAAGAACTTCCCCGTCGACCTGGGCCTGGTCGCCGATCCTGGGCTCACCCTGGAGGCCCTGGCGGCCGAGCTGGTCGGGCAGCGTCCAGGCAGCGCCGCGGGAACGCACCCGGCCGGCGCGGAACCCACCCGTCCCTTCGCCTCGCCGGCCCCCGCCGAGACCGTGATGGAACGGTTCGCCCAGCGGCTCGCGGAGCGGGCGCCCGCCGACCTCGCGGTCTTCGACGAGGCCCTCACCGCCGGCGGCCCACTCGGCCGCTACCTGCCGCCGACCACCCCGGGACGCTACTTCCAGACCAGGGGCGGCTCACTGGGCGTCGGCATCCCGGGCGCGCTGGGCGTCAAGCTCGCCCACCAGGACCGGCCCGTGGTGGGCTTCACCGGGGACGGCGGCAGCATGTACACCTTCCAGGCCCTGTGGACCGCCGCCCGCTACGACATCGGCGCGGGGTTCGTGATCTGCAACAACGGCCGCTACCAGCTGCTCGACGACAACATCGAGCAGTACTGGCGGCAGCTGGGTGTCGCGTCCCACCCGCACCCGGCCGCGTTCGACCTCTCCCACCCCGGCATCAGGTTCGCCGACCTGGCCGCCTCGCTCGGCGTGCCCGCGATGCGGGTGGAGCGGGTGTCCGAGGTGGACGACGCCGTCGAGGCGCTGCTCGCCCACCGCGGCCCGTTCCTGATCGACCTGGTCATCACCTGACGATCCCCCACCGACCGGCCGCCCCGCCCGCTCCCCCGAGCGGGGCGGCCCTGGAAGGAACGAGATGATCCACTCCGCCCGCCCCGTCGGGGTGCTCACCCAGGAGGCGGTCCACCGGCTGGTCACCCGCATGGTGACGGCCGCCGGCCGCCACGACGTCGAGGCGATGGTCTCCTGCCTGGCCAGCCACGGGCTCGTGCTGAGCCTGCCGGGACGCGTCCTCCGCGGCCCGGGCGAGGTCGGCGACTGGTACCGCGGCCTGACCCGCCGCCACCGGCTGCGCTGCCGGCTCACCTCACCCCCCGAGATCCGGCTCACCTCCCCCCTCCACGCGGAGTGCCGGGCCGACCTCACCCTCAGCTCGCACCGCCGCGGGCGCCCGGGGCCCGCCGACCGCGGCGGCCGGCCGCACGCCCTGCGGCTGACCCTGTCCACCGTGCTCCAGCGCGGCGGACCCCGGATCCGCACCTGCGACGTGGAGCCGCTGGTCGGCTCCCCCGCCGCGACCCCGGCGTCCCTGTCCCAGACCTGAACGTGCCAAGCACGAGGGGAAGTGTGATGGACCAACCGCCTTCGAGTACCCCGCCCCGCCTCGCGGGGCACTCCGTCGCGATCCTGATGGAGAGCGACTACGTCGAGCCCGAGATCACCTACTACCAGAAGCGCTTCACCGAGGAGGGCGCCGAGGTCTCCCTGGTGACCCGCCTCTGGGGCCAGGAGTCGCTCACCTTCACCGGCCACGAGTACCGCGCGCCCATGACGGTCGCCGGCGACCTCGAGGCGCTCGACTACGACGCGCTCAACCGCCTCTCGGCGCTGGTGGTGCCCTCCGGCATGGTCGCCGACCGGCTGCGCTACAGCGAGGACGTCGAGCGGCCCGCGCCCGCCGTGGACCTGCTGCGCCGCGCCTTCCGACTCCCCCACCTGGTCAAGGCGTTCTCCTGCCACGGCCTGCTGCTGGTGACCGCGACGCCGGAGCTCGTCGACGGCCGACCGGTGACCTGTCACAACAACCTGGTCGGCGACGTGCGCAACATGGGCGCCACCTACGTCAACGCGGACGTCGTCGTCGACGGGGACCTCATCACCGGCCGCACCGTCGACCACTGCCAGCTGCTGGCCAGGGCCGTCATCGACCGGCTCGACCCGCGGCCGACCGAGGAACGGCGCGAACCCGGGGCCCAGGCGGTGAGCGGTGCCGGCTGAGATCGACTTCACCTTCTCCGACCTGGTGGGCGGCTACGTCCTCCAGCTGCGGGGCGACGTCCTCACGCTGCGCACCTTCGGCGGCCGGCCGGTCGCCGTGCGGCTCACCGAGACCACCTCGGCGCAGTGGCTGCGCAACCTGGGGCAGCCCTACCGGGACGAGACGGGGCGCGTCAGGGAGTTGCTGCGCCCCGGCACGCTGGTGTTCAGCTACGGGCCGGTCTACCCGGACGACGACGGGCTGCGCCACCAGGCCGACCGGCTCGTCCTCGTCGGCGACGCGGAGGCCCAGCGCGGCATGGAGACCTCGGGCTGGTGGGCCGAGCAGCTCCGCGAGCTGGCCACCTTCTACCGGCGGGCCCAGTTCGGCGAGGGACCGGTCGACTTCGCCGACTACCGCACGGTGATCGGGTCCACCGGCCACAAGAGCGGCGCCCGCGGCCAGGAGACCGACACCATCTCCCGGATGGTGTACGGCATGGCGAGCGCCTACACGCTGACCGGCCACGACGACTTCCTCGACGTGGCCGAGGGCGGCGCCCGCTACCTCCACGACCACCTGCGCTTCACCGAGGACGACCTCGTCTACTGGTACCACGGCACGGAGAACCGCGGCGGCACGGAACGCAAGCTCTTCGGCTCGGAGTTCGGCGACGACTACCGCGCGATCCCGGCGTACGAGCAGATCTACGCCCTGGTGGGGCTGAGCCAGACCTACCGGCTCACCGGGGACCCCGCGATCCGGGCCGATCTGGAGGGCACCGTCCGGCTGTTCGAGCGGCACTTCGCCGATCCGGCCCTCGGCGGCTGGTACTCCCACGTCCACCCGGTGAGCCTGAGCCCGCACGACGAGGGCCTCGGGCACAACCGCTCCCGCAAGAACTGGAACTCGGTCGGCGACCACGCCCCCGCCTACCTGTTCAACCTCTACCTGGCCACCGGCGAGGAGCGGTACCTCAGGATGCTGGAGCACGTCTTCGACATGATCGCGGTCCACCTGCCGGACCGCGCCGAGGACGGCAGCCCCTTCGTCTACGAACGCTTCCACGCCGACTGGACGCCCGACCTCGAGTGGGGCTGGCAGCGGAACCGGGCGGTGATCGGGCACAACCTCAAGATCGCCTGGAACCTGACCCGGATGCACGCGCTGCTCCCCAAGCCCGAGTACCGCGACCTCGCCGACCGCATCGCCGGCAGCATGCCGGACCTCGGCCGCGACCCGCGGCGCGGCGGCTGGTACGACCTGGTGCGGCGCACCGCCGGCCGGGACCGGCGCCACGACTTCGTGTGGCACGACCGCAAGGCCTGGTGGCAGCAGGAGCAGGCGGTGCTCGCCTACCTGGTGCTGGCGGGGAACCGGAGCGGCGACCAGGCCGCCGACTACCTGACGCACGCCCGCGAGGCCATGGCCTTCTACAACGCCTTCTTCCTCGACCACGACGAGGGCGGGGTCTACTTCACGGTGCTCGCCCAGGGGGTGCCCTACCTGATGGGCGACGAGCGGCTCAAGGGCAGCCACGCCATGGCGATGTACCACAAGGCCGAACTCTGCTACCTCGCCGAGGTGTACGCGCGGCTCCTGGTCCATCACGAGCCGCTCGACCTGTGGTTCAGGCCCCGCGGCGACGCGGCCTACCAGGACGGCCTGCTGCGCGTCGCCCCCGACGCCCTGCCACCCGGTCGCGTGCGGCTCGACGAGGTGCGGATCGACGGCGCGCGGTGGGACGACTTCGACCCGCACGCGATGACGGTCAGGCTGCCGAGGACCGATGGCCGGATGACCGTCAGGGCCCGGCTGCGCCCCCGCACGCCATAGCCCACCAATCCCGACGAACAGAGGGAAGGACACATGACCTTCGAGGCCTATCTGGGCTTCTCGGGTTCCGCCGCCACGCTCCATCTGGCGGGGGAGCTCAGAGAGATCGACGTGCCCGTGCTGCGGTCCCTGCTGGACCAGGCACTGGCCCGCCACATCGACCGACTGACCATCGAGGCGGAGGAGTTGACCGGTATAGCGGCCGGCGGCGTGCGCTGTTTCGCATTCGCCCGCCAGCGACTGCCCGAGCACGCGCGCCTGCTGATGGAGGGGGCCGCCCCCCAGGTGCGGGAGATGCTCACGCGGGGCGGCGTGGCGGACACGGTGACGCTGGTCGAGGCACGCACGGGAGGGGTCGGCTAGCCGGCCGGGACACAGGGAGCCGTGAACCCGCCGGAACCCGCCGGGAATCGCCGCCGCGCCGTGCGGCGGCCGCGATTCCCGGCGAGAGGGGCCGAATACCGGAGCACCCGATGTCAAGGGCAGATAAATTCCAGACGCGAGGACTGCCCCGATTCCTGTAACTCCGCCCCCGAGGCTCATCGGTTGCTCCAGCAAGCACAAACAGAGGAATGGCATCTGGCAAGTGCCCAGGACACAAGCTAGGGTGAGAAGAACGACCAAGCAGGAGACCAGGGGGAACCATGTCTTCCAGTTCCATGCTTCGTACTGTGGGAAGTCGTGTCGTCAGTGATCCGTTGTCGGATTTCGCCTTCAGAATGTTCGGGTCCATGCCGCGGGTCGATCAGCGGAGGTGGGCGGAAGTCTATTTACGGGGTTTACTCTTCATCGACGGCAGGAAATCCGTCCGCAAGATGGCCGAGCATATCCTCTCTATGCCGGTGGGTCAATCTCTTCAGCAATTCATCAACCAGAGCCCATGGGACTGGACGCCCATCCGAAGCCAATTGGCGCGCCTCTTGGACACTCAGATGGAAACACAGGCCTGGGTGGTCAGTCCGGCCGTCATGCCGAAACGGGGAGACCATTCGGTCGGAGTCGTACGTCAGTTCGTCCCCAAAGAGGGGCGGGTGATCAACTGCCAGCTCGGGATCGGTCTCTTCGCGACCAACGCCACCACGATCGCCCCCATCAACTGGCGCCTGCTGCTCAAGGGGAAATGGGCGCACGACGAGCACGCGCGGGCCAAGGTGTACCTGCCGGGCAGCGCACGGGGCCGCCCCGAGTGGCGGGAAATCCTGTCCATGGTGGACGAGAGCATCAGGCGCTGGCAGCTGTCCCCGGCGCCGGTGGTCGCGCACCTGCCCGACCCGGAGGCCGCCAGGGAACTGGCCCACGCGCTCGACGCCCGCGGTCTGGACTACGTGCTGCGCGTGAGCGAGTCCTTTCGCGGTCTCGCGCACGAATGGACCGGCCGCTCAGCCAGGGTGACGATGCGCGGCGACGCCCCCCTGGGGGTCGGCCGACTCCGCCCTTTCCAACACCAGATGGAATTCCCGACCGACAACCAACTGACCTCCACACTGATTCCCCTCGGGATTCCGAGAGGAAAGACCGGGGGTCAGGAACTGGTGGTCAGGCTCGTGGGCCGCAGGGCACGACGGGGGCATGCGGGCGAGAAACTGTGGATCACCAATCTCACGCAGCACCGACTGGACGATGTGCTGTACATAGCGAGCCTCGCGGACCGGGGCACGCACGCCGTCCGGCTTCTCGAGACGAAATACGGCCTCCAGGATTTTGAGGGACGCTCTTTCCGGGGCTGGCATCACCATATCACCATGGTCTCGACCGCCTGGGTGTACAGACAGCTGATCGAGCCGGAGCTGGGTTAGGCCGGAGCCGGGGGGCCGACAGCAATGGAGATGGTCGCTGCGGCGCGGACACCGCGCCGCAGCGACCATCTCCAGTCTTGTCGGAGCACGCTCTTCGCTTTACTCTCTTTACTCGCTTTACTGCCGAGAACGACCGCAGAGAACAAAGGGGAAGACCCGCTCCGGGCCCGAAAACTTTTCGGCGCGAACCCGCCGCGCCAGGACCGGGAAGGGCTCAGCCGGAGACTTCCGTGGCCCGCTGCGGACGGTGCTCCTCCGCCACCAGGTCGGCGAGCAGCCGAAGGGCCGCCTCCGAGGGAGAGCCCGGCTCCGCGGTGAAGATCGCGAGCCGTTGCCCCTCGTCGTCGGGCAACCGCATCGTCTCGTCCCCCAGCACCATCCGCCCCACCAGCGGGTGCCGGTAGGCGCGCTGGTGGTGGGCGCAGGCGCGCACCGGGTGGGCGTTCCACAGAGAGGCGAACTCCGGGCTCTTCACCGTCAGTTCGCCGATCAGCTCGGTGAGCTGGGGGTCGTCCGGGTAGCGGCTCGCGGTCACCCGGAGGTCCGCGACGGCGTCCCTGGCCTTGGACTTCCAGTCCCCGTACAGCTCCCGCAGATGCGTGTCGAGGAAGATCATGCGCGCCAGGTTGGGGCGCTTCCCCGCCTCGTCGGGGCCCGAGAAGGCGAGATGACCGCCGAGCAGCGCGTGTCCCATGCGGTTCCAGACGAGCACGTCCGTGCGCCGACCGTAGACCAGCGCCGGGACGCCGCCCAGCGAGTCGACCATCAACCGGACACCGGGGCGCAGCCGTTCGGGTCGCACCCGCCGGCGGGACGGCGGCTCCCAGCGGGCCAGGCTGTGCAGGTGGGCCCGCTCGTCGTCGCTGAGCCGGAGCGCGCGGGCCAGCGCCTCGAGCACCGGCCCGGAGGCCTGCTGGCTCTGCCCCTGTTCCAGCCGGGTGTAGTAGGCGACGCTGACCCCGGCGAGCTGGGCCAACTCCTCCCGGCGAAGCCCGGGGACTCTGCGCCGGCCACCATAGTTCACCAGTCCGGCCTCCTCCGGGCTCACCTGCGCCCGGCGGGACCGGAGAAACTCCCCGAGCTGAAGAGATCGCTGCGGCATTGGGTCATTCTGCCCGGGCCGGACAGCCGGCATCCTGACCCTCTCAGGGGTAGGCTCCGCCAGCCTACGCTCCGCAGAGGGCTGGGCCGGGGAACGTGGCAGCCGCATGCTTGTGGATCACCCAATCTCCCCGAAAGGCGTCGACGTGACGACCGATACATCTGCCGAACGGGCCGGTACGGACGCACCGTTCACCGCCCGCGGCTGGTTGATCCTGGTGACCCTGTGCAGCGCCACCTTCGTCGTGGGCCTCGACTTCTCCATCGTGGCCGTCGCGCTGCCGGAGATCGGCACCTCCCTGGGCTTCGCCACCACGGGCGACCTCCAGTGGGTGGCGACCGCCTGTCTGCTCCCCACGGCCAGCCTGCTGTTGCTCTTCGGCCGGCTCTCCGACATCGCGGGACGCCGCAACCTGTTCCTGCTCGGTCTCCTGCTGCTCGTGGCCTTCTCGCTGGTGGCCGGACTGGCCAACTCCCCCGGCATGCTGGTCGGCGCGCGCATCGGGCAGGGCGTCGCCGGAGCCATGATCAGCCCGACCGCGTTGGCGCTGCTCACCTCCTCGTTCCCCGAGGGCCCGCAGCGCACCAGGGCGCTGGGCGTCAACGGCGCGCTGCTGTCCCTCGGCTTCGTGGTGGGCACCATCGGCGGCGGCGTGATCACCAGCGCGTTCAACTGGCGTTGGACCATGCTGATCATGGTCATCATCGGCGCCGCGGTGCTGGTGAGCGGAGTGATCGTGGTGCCCAGGGACCGGGAGCGCACCGCCACCAGGCTCGACATCCCGGGCGCCGTCCTGGTGAGCGGCGGACTCTTCGCCCTCGTCTACTGGGTCAGCACGGGCGCCGACGCCGGCTGGGCCAGCGGGCAGTCCATGACCGCGCTGGCGCTCGCGGTGGTGCTGATCGCCGCCTTCCTCCTCGTCGAGGCCCGGCACCCGGCGCCGCTCGTCCCGCTGTGGCTGCTCAACCGCCCCTCCATCAAGTGGGGCGGCCTGATCGGTCTGATCACCTTCGGCATGTGCGGCGGCACCACGGTGCTCCTCAGCATCTACATGCAGGACGTGCTCGACTACTCGGCCCTCGCCACCGGCTTCGGCTTCCTCGCCGAGGGCCTGGCGGCGCTGGTCGCCGGCCTGATCGTGTCACGGGTCATCTCCTCCTGGGGCGGCACCGGGACCCTGGTGGCCGGTCTGCTGATCCAGGCCGTCGGCACCGGCGCGATGGTGCTGCTCGCCACCTCGGACAACCTGCCCCTGCTGCTGGTCACCTCGGGGGCCATGGGCTTCGGCCACGTCTTCGCGGTCGTCGCCTTCATCAACGCGATGATCTCGGGCCTGCGCGACGAGGAGCAGGGCGTCGCCGGCGGCCTGGCCCAGATGCCGCAGTTCGTCGGCGCGATCGGCACCGCCGCCCTGGCCGCGGTGGCGACGGCGCGCACCAACGCGCTGGAGTCCACCCACTCCGCGCTGGACGCCACCCTCGGCGGCCTGCACGCCGCCGTACTGGTGGCCGGCCTCGTCTGCGTGGTCGGCGCCGGCCTCGCCCTGCTGATCGCACGCGGCGGCGCGGCGCGCGCCCAGGAGCGGCGGGAGGCCGCGGTGGCCTGAGCCACCGCCGCCTCCCGCGCGGACGCGAGCCGGCCACGCGGTGCCCATTCCCCCGACACCCGTGGCCCGGCCGCGGCCCTTCGACCGCCCACCCCCACCCCCGGGGGGTGGGCGTCGTCGTGTCCACCCCCCGGCCGTCGCGCGGCGGCCCGGCCGCTACTCCGTCAACTCCCGATAATGCGTGGTGCCGTTCTCCCGGAGCATTGTGGCGACTCGTGCCCAGCCCCTTCAATGGAGGTATTCCGGAGAATGGAGCAATCCCATGGGCCAGGACCCACGGCAGCTATCGGATGAGCGGACACGCCGACGCAACGTGGCGACGCTCGAAACCTACTTCCGCCTTCTCGCCGACCTCGACATAGACGCGTGGATCGCGCTGTGGGCAGAGCGCTGCGTCATTGAGGCGCCCTATGCGCCCGCCTCGATACCGCGACTCGTCACCGGGCGCTCCGACGTTCTCGACTTCTACCGGGAACAGGCCGCCGGTTATGTCAGCCTCGATTTCCCGAACACCGTCCTGCTCCCCATGGAGGACCCGGACCTGGTGCTGGCGCGCTGGTACCCGGGCGGTGAGCTGACCACCGGCGCCCGCTACCGCAACCAGAACGTCGGGGTCTTCGAGTTCGACGCCGAGGGGAAGATCGAGCGCCTCGTCGAGTACTTCGACCCGAACCCGCTCACCGCCCCCGCAGAACCCTCCTGACCTGCGACGAGAGGACGGACGGCAGTGACGCACACCATCGGCTCAGCCGGGGTCGGCCAGGAATCGGCCGACACCCGCCGCGCGCGCAACATCGACGCGCTCCGCACCTACTTCCGACTGCTCGAACAGGGCGACATCGACTCCTGGATCGAGCTGTGGGCGCACGACTGCACGCAGGCGGTGCCCTATGCCACCGGTGAACTCCCCACGTCGCTCAGCGGCCAACGGGACATCCACACGCTCTATCGGAACATCGCCGACGGATTCACCCGGCTCAGGTATCTGCTGATCGAGTTCCAGCCGCTCGCCGACCCGGATGTCGTGTTCGCCCGCTGGCGCCCCCGCTGCGAACTCGTGGGCGGCGGCGTCTACGTCAACGAGTCCGTCGGCATCTTCGAGTTCGACGCCGAGGGGCGAATTCGCCACTTCACCGAGTACTTCAATCCGGCCGGCTTCGTCGAGAACTACGACAGCTTTTCCGAGGAGTCCTGAGAATGCGTGCCGTCATCGCCAGGAGTTACGGCGGTCCCGAGGTCCTGGAACCGGCGGAGATCGCCGTTCCCCCGTACGGCCCGCGGGAGGTGCTGGTTCGGGTGCTGGCCGCGGGGACCAACCCCGCCGACTGGGAGTGCCGCAGCGGGCGGGCGGCCGCCTGGTTCGACGCGGGCCCCTACGTCTGGGGCTGGGACGTCTCGGGCGTCGTCGAGGCGGTCGGGGCCGAGGTGACCGACTTCGCGCCGGGCGACGAGGTCTACGGCATGCCGCGGTTCCCCGCACTCGCCGCCGCGTACGCCGAGTTCGTCAGCGCGCCGGCCGACCAACTGGCCGCCAAGCCGGCGGGCCTGCCGCACCACGCCGCGGCCGCGCTGCCGCTTGCCGGTCTCACCGCGGCCCAGGTGCTCGACGCGGCGGACGCCGACGGCCGGCGGGTGCTGGTCAACGGGGCTGCGGGCGGGGTCGGCCACCTCGCCGTGCAGCTCGCCAAGGCGCGTGGCTGCCACGTCACCGCGGTGGCCCGCGCGACCAACCACCGGCTGCTGCGCTCCCTCGGGGCCGACGTCCTGCTCGACCACACCACCACCCGGGTCGCCGACGTCGTCCGCGACGTCGACGTGGTGGTGGACCCGGTGGGCGACGACGCGCTGCTGGCCACCGTCCGCCCCGGCGGGGTCATCGTCCCCGTACCCGGTGCCGCGGCCGGCGCCGGCCCGCTCGAGGAGGCCGCCGCCGTGGTCGGCGTGCGCGTGATCCGGCACGTCGTGCACCCCGACGGGGCGCGGCTCGCGGAGCTCTCCCGCCTGGTCGACGCCGGCCGGCTCTACCCGGAGGTCTCGGTGGTGCTCCCGCTGGAGCGGGCCGGGCTCGCGCACGCGCTGATGGAGGGCGGCCGCGGCCTGACCAAGATCGTCCTCGACGTGGCGGGGGCCGGCCCCGCCGACCGCGACCGGTGAGCACCGGCCCAGGCCCCCTACCCCAGGAGAGTCGCATGTCCCCCGACCACGACCGGCCCCCGCTGCCCAGCTCCACCGACGTGTTGATCGTCGGGGCCGGACCCACCGGCCTGGCCCTCGCCGCCGCGTTACGCACGCTGGGCGTCGACCACGTGCTCATCGACCGCGCCGCGGGACCGGCCGCCCACTCCCGGGCTGCCGCCGCCCACGCCCGCACCCTGGAGTCCCTCGCCACCGTCGGAGCGGCCGACCCGCTCGTCGCCAGGGGCCGCCCCGGCCGGGCCTTCGTGGCCCGCGACGGCGAACGCCGCATCGTCTCCACGCCGTTCGACGAGCTGGACACCCCCTACCCCTTCGTGCTCGCCGTCCCGCAGGAGACCACGGAACAGGTGCTCCAGGAGCGCCTCGAGGAGCTGGGGGGCCGGGTGTACCGCCGGCACACCCTGCTGGACCTCGGGGAGCTGCACCCCGGGATGAACGCCCTGGTGAGCGACGACGAGTCGGGCGAGGTCCGGGCCGTCAGGGCCCGCTACGTGGTCGGCTGCGACGGGCTGCACAGCACGGTGCGGACGCGCGGCGGCATCGACTTCGTGGGCCACGACCGGCCGCACAACTTCGCGCTGATCGAGTTCTCCATGGAGTGGTCGGGCCCCGAGGGCGAGATCACCTTCTTCTTCTCCCCCGCCGGTCTGCTCGCCGTCTCCCATCTGCCGGGTGACCTCTACCGGATCGTGGCGCTCGTCGACGACGACGCGGGCCCGCCCACGCTCGACGAGATCCAGCACCTGCTGGACACCAGGGGGCCCACCGCGGCCGGCGCCAAGGTGCACCGGCTGGAGATGGCCTCGACCTGGCGGGTCCGCCACCGGCTGGCCGACACCTTCTCCAGGGGGCCGATCTTCCTGGTCGGCGACGCGGCCCACGTGCACAGCCCGGTCGGCGCCCAGGGCATGAACACCGGCATCCAGGACGTCTTCAACCTCGCCTGGAAGCTGGGCGCGGTCCTGGACGGCACCGCGTCGCCCGAACTGCTCGACACCTACACGGCGGAGCGCCGCCCCGTCGCCGAGGGCGTGCTCGCCTTCACCTCCCAGCTCCACGACATCTCCACCGCCAGCGACCCGCACAGCGTCTTCCTGCGCAACGAGGTGCTGGCCGCGGCCGGCCGGATCCCGGAGTTCCAGAGCTGGCTCGCCAACCGGCTGGCCCAGATCTCCGCCCGCTACCCGGGCGCGGCCCCCGGCGCGCCGAGCCCCGCCGTCGGCGAGCGGATGCCGCCGCGCCCCGGCATGGCCGACGGCATCGGCTGGTCCCTGCTGCTGCCGCCGGGCGCCGACTCCCCGGCGGTACGGGCGGCGGCCGCCGCGAGCCGGACGCCGCTCGCCGTCGCCACCGTGGCCGACCTGCCGCACGCCGTGCTCGTCAGGCCGGACGGACACGTGGGCCTCACCGCGCCCGCCGACGAGGCGGCCGGGCTGCCCGAGCGGCTCGCGGCCTGGCTGCGGAACCCGCGGCCCGCGCTGGTCTGACCCGCCCGACCACCCGACACACCGAGACGGAAGGCACCGCCATGCCCGCCACCTACACCCGCCCGCCGGGCGCCACCACGCTGATGCACGTCGCCGTCATGTGCCCCGACATCGAGAAGTCGCTGCGCTTCTACCGCGAGGGGCTCGGCTTCTCCCGCCGCTACGAGTTCACCAGAACCGTGTCCCCCGAGGGCGAGACCGTCTACCAGGGGCGCGGGATCTACCTGGAGCTCCAGGGCAACTCCTACATCGAGCTGTTCCCCGGCGGCCGTCCTGGCGTCGACTCGGCGGAGGGGCCGCTGGCCCACATCGCCCTGATCGTGCCCAGCGTCGACGAGGCGTACCAGTCCTGCCTGCGGGCCGGCGGCGAGCCCGCGGGACACGCCAGCTGGGCCGGCGCGCCGACGTCGCTGGTCCTCAACGGCAGCCCGGAGGTGAACGTGCGGGTCGCCTTCGTCAAGGGCCCCGCCGGCGAACTCGTCGAGCTGTACGAGCAGTACAGCCCGGTCGTCGCCCGTTGAGCCACCGGACCCGCTCCGCCCACCACCACACCCTCCGGGAGAATCATGCGCTACACCGTGCTCGGCAGGACCGGACTCCGGGTCTCGGAACTGGCCCTGGGAACAGTCACCTTCGGTGAGAACTGGGGCTGGGGCGCCCCCAGGGAGACCAGCGCCCGCATCTTCGACCGCTACGCCGAGGCCGGCGGCAACATGATCGACACCGCCGACCACTACACGGACGGCACCGCCGAGTCCATCCTCGGCGAACTGCTCCAGGGCCGGCGCGACCGGTTCGTGGTGTCCACCAAGTTCACCCTCCAGACCCACCTCGACGACGTGAACTCCGCGGGCAACTCCCGGAAGAACCTGGTCTCCTCGATCGAGGCCAGCCTGCGTCGGCTGCGCACCGACTACCTCGACCTGCTCTGGGTGCACGCCCACGACACGCTCACCCCCGTCCCCGAGCTGATGCGCGCGCTCGACGACCAGGTGCGCGCGGGGAAGGTGCGGTATGTCGGCGTGTCCAACTGGCCGGCCTGGGAGGTGGCGCAGGCCAACACGTTGGCCGAGCTGCGCGGCTGGAGCCCGTTCGTCGGCATGCAGATCCGCTACAACCTGCTCGAACGCGCGCCGGAACGCGAACTGCTGCCGATGGCCCGGGTGTTCGACCTGCCGGTGTTCTGCTGGGGGGCACTGGCCGAGGGCCGGCTGACCGGCAAGTACCTGGAGGGCGGCACCGGGCGGCTCACCGTCCAGCCGCGCGACCACAGCTCGGCGGGCAGCGACGACCTGGTCCGTGAGGTGGTGCGGATCGCCGCCGAGGGCGGCCGGACCCCGGCCCAGGTCGCCCTGGCCTGGCTGCTGAGCCGCCCCGGCACGGTGATCCCGTTGCTCGGCGCCACCAGGGAGCGGCAGTTGGTCGACACCCTCGGCGCGGTCGACGTCCGGCTGTCCGAGGAGCAGCTGGCCCGCCTGGAGTCCGCCAGCCGCACCGAACTCGGCTACCCGCACGACCTGTTGCGCGACCCGATCACCCTGCGGGACATGTACGGCGCCGACTGGCGCGACATCGTGGACCGCAGGACCACCGTGCGTCGGGGGGTGGCCGACGACGCCTTCGTCGGCATCCCGAAGACCTCCTGACGCCGGAGCCCTTCCCACGCGAGGCCCTCCGCCCCCGGTCGGCGGTGGGCCTCGCCCATGCCGGCCGGCGGCGCACTACGTGCAGTTCGGCTAATCCCCCCGGAATGCGGGCGGCTCCTTCTCAGCCGTCGCCGAAAAAGGGTTCACTCGTAGCCACAAACGGATTTCCGCTCCGCACTCCGAAGGAATGGAGAAACTCGTGCTCGATGCGGCACGCACCCGAGAAATTGTCACCAGGCTGTTCGCCGACGTCGCCTCGGGGAACGTCGACGGAATCATCGCCGCGCTCTCTCCCCAGATCGTTTTCGACCTGCCGAGGACGGACTTCAACAACGCCATTCCCAACACCGGCCGCTGGCTCGGCCGCGAAGGGGTGATCGAGGCGTTCCGGCTCCGCGGCGAGCGAACCGACGTCACCGCCTTCGAGCAGCGCGACATGGTGGTCGAGGACAACCGGGCCTTCGTCATCAACTTCCAGCGGATACGGCACCGCACCACCGGCTTCGAGGTCGAGTTCGAGTTCTCCATGGTGCTGACCCTGGGGGACGACGGTCTTGTGCGGCACTGGAAGGCGTTCTTCGACGCCTCTGGCGAGGTCGCCATGTTCCGCTCCGACGTCGACGACCGGCTCCTCGCGGCGGTCGAGACCGGCGACGCCGGCGCCGTCACGGCCCTGTTGCGGGAGGGCGCCGACCCCGACCACCGCGACCCGGCGACCGGGCTCACCGTCTTCCAGACGGCCGCCGGCCGCGGCGACGCCGCCGTCGTGCGGCTGCTCCTCGACGCGGGCGGCGACGTGCACGGGACCGACCGCAGGGGCGGGACCACCGCGCTGCACAAGGCGGTCCAGCGCGGCGACCTCGGCACCGTGCGGCTGCTCGTCGAGGCCGGCGCCTTCGTGGACGCCGTGGCGCCCACCACGGGCCACACCCCGCTGATGGACGCCCTCTGGTACAAGTGGCCGGACGTCACGGCCTACCTGCTCGACCAGGGCGCGGGGCTCGGCCTCCACACCCACTACGGCTTCTCCCTCCAGGAGCACTTCGAGTACGAGCTGAACGTCAACACCCGGGGCAAGGAACGGCTGTTGGAGGCGGAGCGGCTGCTCGACCGCCGGCGCGGCGCGGACGCCGAGGCCGCCGAGGCGCAGCGGCTGATGGCCGCCGTGACCGCGGGCGACGTGGCCCGGGTGCGCTCGCTGATCGCCTCGGGCGCCGACCTGGAGGCCCGCTACCCGGTGGTCAACGGCTTCAACGACCAGCACACCCCGCTGCTGGTCGCCGCCCGCGACGGCCACGTCCAGATCGTCTCGACCCTGCTCGCCGCCGGGGCCGACGTCAACGCCACCGAGCCGACGTTCGGCGCCTCGCCGCTGCACAAGGCCGTCTACAACGGCCACGCCGAGATCACCAGGCTGCTGGTGGCCAGCCCCGGCGTCGACCTGGACTACCAGGGCGCCACCAACGGCTACACGGCGCTGCACGACGCCCTCTGGCACGGCTACGAGGACTGCGCCCGGGTGCTGCTCAGCGCCGGTGCCCGCACCGACCTCACCGGCCACGACGGCCGCACCGCCCACGACGTGGCGGTGGACGGCTTCGGCACCGAGCACCCGCTGTCCCGGCACCTGGCCACCCCGCACACCAACTGACCGCACGCCGACCTGAAGGGGTCACCACGATGCTTTTCTACGTCCAGATGAGGTGGAACCACGAGGGCCGCATCTCGCTCGACGAACTGTGGGACGTCGAGGCCGAGGAGGCGGAGCACGCCCAGGAGACGCTGGACTCCGGATTCTGCGTGGGAATCTGGAAGGTGGCCGCGCAGAAGCGCGTCATCGCCATCATCGACTCCCCCGACGCCGAGGAACTCGACCGCACGGCACTCGGCCGGCTACCGATGCGCGAATACCTGGAATTCGAGGCCGTCTGGCCGTTGCGCGACTATCTCGGATTCGCCGAGGACGTGAAGGCCCGCTATCACGTTTGAAGAGATCAGGACGAATCCGACCAGCCGGAAGAGCAGCAGCAAGCCGATGGAGGAGACAGCATGATCCACCAGCTCATCTTCGCCTTTCCCCGGCCGGGAATGAGCGAGGAGGCGTTCCACCAGTACTGGACCGAGGAGCACGCGGTCCGCTATGCCAGCAGGATCCCGCAGATCAGGCGCTACTCGGTGGACACCCGGATCCCACGCCGGGGCGAGACCACCGAGCCGCTGTGGAGCGGGGTGGCCGAGATCTGGCTGGAGAACGACGAGGAGCAGCTCGCCTCGCTCCAGACCCCCGAGTTCCTGGAGGGAGCGCGGCTCGACGAGCCGCGGTGGGCCGCGTTCTGGCGCTCCCTGGTGCTCGACACGGAGACCGCGACCGTGCTGCCAGGCGAGCCGGACGACCGGCCGCAGCCGGGCGTCAAGCTGATCACGCTGGTCAAGCGGCGGGAGGGCATGACGGTGGAGGAGTTCCGCCGCTACAGCCGCGAGTTGCACGCGCCGCTGGTCACCGGCCTGCCCGGGGTGCGGCGTTACGACCAGTCCTACACCAGGGACTCCTGGTACGCCGTCAGCGAGCCGCCGTTCGACGCCGCCTACCACCTGTGGTTCGACGACGTGGCGGCCGTGGACGCCGCGGAGGCGAGCGCCGAGCAGGCGAAGGTGCTGGCCGACTACGCCAACTTCACCAACCCGCGGTACGTCCACTCGCTGCTGTTCCGGCAGAACTGGATCGTCGGCCCCGCGGTCCGCCGCTGACCGGCGCCGCGGCCGGTCAGTAGCCGACGGTGAACCGCTCGTCGACGTGGTGGGGGTCCTCGATCTCGTCGACGAGGGCCACCGCGTAGTCCTCCATGGAGATCCGGCTGTCGCCCGCGTCGTCCATCACGACCTCCTCGAGGCCGGTGCGGTAGTGCCCGGTGCGCTCCCCTGGCTCGATGGTGGCGGCGGGGCAGAGGCTGGTCCAGTGGACGTCCTTCTCGGTGGCCCGCAGGTAGTCGAGGGCGTCGCCGTGCGCGTGCATGATCTCCAACGCCGGCTCGGGCAGCCCGGGGGCGTCCCAGAGCTGGGCCCCGTCGCCCGTGCGCAGCGAGCCGGCGCCGCCGACCATGATCAGCCGCGGCGCGTCGGCGCCCAGCGCGTGCAGCCCGGCGACCAGGGACTCGGCGGACGGCTCGATCAACGCCCGGTGCCCGGCGGCGTCCCCGCCGCCGACGGCGCTGACCAGCACCTCCTGGCCCCGGGCCACGGAACTGACGTCCGCCGGGTCCAGCACGTCACCGGCCGTCACGGTCAGGTTCTCGTGTTCCCTGGACACCTTCCCCGGATCCCGCACCACCGCGGTGACGGTGTGCCCCCGCTCCAGGGCCTCGCCCACCACCCGCTGCCCGATTCCGCCGTTCGCTCCGAAGATCGCGATCCTGGCCATGGCTCCACGCTCCGCTGGGTTCGACTGGCCCCTCCACCGTCTCACCACGGGCCGGTCCCGGCATCCGGAGACACCGAGCGCGCGGGACACGGCCCCGGCCCCGGGGCCATGCGCTATGCCCGCCGCAGGCCGGACCGGCAGGCGCACCGGCACCGGCCCGCCCGCGGCCTACCTGCCGGACGACACGGCCCGGACCGCGGACCCATGCGCCATGCCCGCCGCAGGCCGGGCCAGCCGGCACACAGCCCCAGCCGGGGGCCACGGGCCCGCAGGACCCCGGCACCGGCACCAGTTGGGCCCCAAGGGCCGCGCCAACGACCGTGGTCGCCAGCCGGCCCACAGGACCCCGGCACCGGCCGCTAGGCCGACACCAAGAGCCGGGCCACGGGCCCGCAGGGGCCCGGCACCCGCACCAGTGGACCCCAAGGGCCGCGCCAACGACCGTAGTTGCCAGCCGGCCCACAGGACCCCGGCCGGCAGGGCCCCGGCCGGCAGGCGTGCCGGTGCCGGCCGCTAGGCCGGCAGGAAGGGGCGGGGCGCGGGCCCGCAGGGCCCGGGGGCGTGCGGAGCGGCCGCTCGGCGGTCATGGCCGCCAGGCCATGCCGCCCGGGGAATATGGGCCACGTAAGTGGCCCGGGGCTCTGAGAGGGGAGCTCAGAGCCCCGGGCAGAGGTGCCGGGTGGGGGTGCCCGGCGGCTGAGGCGGTTGGGGCAGCCGCCTCAGTGCGTGGTGGCGCGTTCGGCGCCGGCGCCCGTGAGGGCGCGGACCTGGAGCTTGGCGAACTTGTCGGGCTCGCTCTCCTTGGAGAGCAGCGTGCCGATCACCGCGCACAGCAGGCCGACCGGGATGGACACCAGGCCCGGGTTCTCCAGCGGGAACCAGTGGAAGTCGACGCTCTCCGGGAAGAGCGACAGGTTGTTGCCGGCCGCGTCCACGCCCTTGCCGGAGACGACCGGTGAGAAGAACACCAGGCCCACCGAGCTGATCAGGCCGCCGTAGATGCCGGCGACCGCGCCGGTCGTGTTGAACCGCTTCCAGAACAGCGAGAACAGGATCACCGGCAGGTTCGCCGAGGCCGCGATGGCGAAGGCCAGCGCCACCAGGAAGGCGACGTTGAGGTTCTGTGCGAAGATCGCCAGCACGATGGCCACCGCGCCGACGCCGATCGCCGCGAACCTGGCGACCCGCACCTCCTCCTTCTCGCTCGCTCTCCCGCGCCGCAGCACGCTGTTGTAGAAGTCGTGCGCCAGCGAGGAGGACGACGCGATCGTCAGGCCGGCCACCGTCGAGAGGATCGTCGCGAAGGCCACCGCCGCGATGAAGGCCAGCATCACCGCGCCCCAGAACTCGCCACCGAAGTGGTCGCCGACGGCCTGCGCCAGCTGTGGCGCGGCCGTGTTGCCCGCCGAGTTCTGCGCCCTGATGGCCTCGTTGCCGACCAGCGCCGCCGCCCCGAAGCCCAGCACCAGGGTCAGCAGGTAGAAGGTGCCGATGATGCCGATGGCCCAGTTGACGGACGTCCGCGCGGTCTTGGAGTCCGGCACGGTGTAGAAGCGGATCAGGATGTGCGGCAGGCCGGCCGTGCCGAGCACCAGCGCCAGGCCGAGGCTGATCAGGTCCAGCTTGTTGACCATGGTCTGCCAGGCGTCGCCGGCGACTTCGACGCCGTACCGCTGCCCCGGTTCGAGGAACGCCTGCCCGGCGCCGCCGTCCGCCGACGCGTCGTTCATCAGCGCGCCGAAGTCGAAGTCGTAGATGGCCAGCACCAGCGCCGTGACGAGCAGCGCGCCGCCCATCAGCATCACGGCCTTGACGATCTGCACCCAGGTGGTGCCGGTCATGCCGCCGAACGACACGTAGACGACCATCAGGATGCCGACCACCACGATGCCGACGATCTTGGCCGTGTCGGCGCTCATCCCGAGGTAGGTCTCGCCCTCCTCGATGCCGAGCAGCAGCGCGACCAGCGCGCCGGCGCCGACCATCTGGGCCAGCAGGTAGAAGATCGAGACGGTCAGCGTGGAGACCGAGGCGGCCGTTCGTACAGGCCGTTGCCGCATCCGGTAGGAGACGACGTCCGCCATGGTGAACCGGCCGGAGTTGCGCAGCAGTTCGGCGACGAGCAGCAGCGCGACCAGCCAGGCGACCAGGAAGCCGATGGAGTAGAGGAAGCCGTCGTAGCCGAAGAGGGCGATCATGCCGGCGATGCCGAGGAAGGAGGCGGCCGACATGTAGTCGCCGCCGATCGCGAACCCGTTCTGGATGCCGGTGAAGCCGCGCCCGCCGGAGTGGAAGTCGGTGGCGGACTTGGTCCGGCGGCTGGCCCTGATGGTGATGCCGATCGTCACCGCGATCAGCACCACGAACAGGATCATGGTGATCAGCCGCTCCTGCGAGGTGGCGCCCTCCGACGCCGCGCCCAGGGTGTTCACGCGCCCTCCCCCTTCCTGGCGCCCGGCACGCCGGGCCCCGACTCCAGTTCCTCGCGCAGCTCGTCGGCGAGCGGGTCGAAACGACGGTTCGCGTAACGGGAGTAGAGGATCGCGATGCCGAACGTGGTGATGAACTGCAGCAGCCCGAAGACCAGCGCGATGTTGACGCTGCCCACCACCTTGGTGGACATCACGCCCCGCGCGTACGCCGACATCAGCACGTAGAGCACGTACCAGGCGAGGAAGCCGATGCTGGCCGGAAGCACGAAGCGGACCAGCCTGGCGCGGAGTTCCCGGAAGCGCGGATCGTCGTACAGGACGGCAGAGCGGGCCTCCAGATCACCGCCTGGCGGCGGATCGCTGGCTTCCGGCACGGAATGCGTCGTCGTCATCTCCGGCTCCAAGGTGGGCTGCGCTGCGAACTGTTCCCGCGAAATGTAAGGAGCGTCACACACCCCTGGCAGCCACCGGGCGACGCCACTCGCCGAACGGTCGAATTCCGCGCCGAGTGGCGGACGACCGGCATCAGCGTCCGAACAGACGTCAGGGGCCTTGCCTCCGCCGGATGCGGAGGCAAGGCCCCTGTCGGTACGAACCTGTCGGTCAGCTCACTTGAGGATCTTGGTGACCTGGCCGGCGCCCACGGTCCGACCACCCTCACGGATGGCGAACTTCAGGCCCTCCTCCATGGCGATGGGCTGGATCAGCTCCACGCGCATGTCGGTGTTGTCGCCCGGCATGACCATCTCGGTGCCCTCGGGGAGGTGCACGACGCCGGTCACGTCCGTGGTACGGAAGTAGAACTGCGGGCGGTAGTTGTTGAAGAACGGCGTGTGACGGCCACCCTCGTCCTTGGACAGGATGTACGCGGTCGCCTCGAACTCGGTGTGCGGGGTGACCGAACCGGGCTTGATGATGACCTGGCCGCGCTCGACGTCCTCGCGCTTCACACCGCGGAGCAGCAGACCCACGTTCTCACCGGCGCGCCCCTCGTCGAGGAGCTTACGGAACATCTCGATGCCCGTGACGGTGGTGGTGGTCTTCTCCGTGTGGATGCCGATGATGTCGACGGTCTCGTTGACCTTGAGGACACCACGCTCGATACGACCGGTGACGACGGTGCCACGACCGGTGATCGTGAAGACGTCCTCGATCGGCATCAGGAACGGCTTGTCGATGTCACGCTCCGGCTGCGGGATCGCGTCGTCGACGGCCTGCATGAGCTCCAGAACGGTCTTGGACCACTCCGGGTCGCCCTCCAGGGCCTTGAGCGCGGAGACCTTGACGACCGGGACGTCGTCGCCCGGGAACTCGTACTCGGTCAGCAGCTCACGGACCTCGAGCTCGACGAGCTCCATGATCTCCTCGTCGTCCACCATGTCGGCCTTGTTCAGGGCGACAACGATGTACGGCACACCCACCTGGCGGGCCAGGAGCACGTGCTCCTTGGTCTGCGGCATGGGGCCGTCGGTGGCGGCGACCACCAGGATCGCGCCGTCCATCTGGGCGGCACCGGTGATCATGTTCTTGATGTAGTCCGCGTGGCCCGGGCAGTCAACGTGAGCGTAGTGACGCTGCTCCGTCTGGTACTCGACGTGCGCGATGGAGATCGTGATACCGCGCTGACGCTCCTCCGGAGCCTTGTCAATGTTCTCGAACGCGAAGCTCTCGTTCACGTCCGGGTACGCGTCGTGCAGCACCTTGGTAATCGCCGCGGTAAGGGTCGTCTTGCCGTGGTCGATGTGACCGATGGTGCCAATGTTGACGTGCGGCTTAGTCCGCTCGAACTTCGCCTTCGCCACTGGGGTCCTCCTGTGGACTGGTGCTGTACGCCCCCCGCGACTTGCGGAGGGTTTTCAGAATGGTCGACCGAACCGGTCAGGACCCCGAGGGGGACGCCCTTGACCGCTTCGCTTAAGGGCTGGGCACCGGGGGCGGCAAACGCCCCCGACGCCCCGTATCGCCAGCCTAAGGGTTATTCGCCCTTGGCCTTCGCGATGATCTCCTCGGCGACGTTCCGCGGAACCTCACCGTAGGTGCTGAACTCCATGCTGTAGCTCGCGCGCCCCGAGGTCTTGGAGCGCAGGTCGCCGACATAGCCGAACATCTCCGACAGCGGGACCAGGGCCTTGACGACCTTGTCCCCGAACCGGTCCTCCATGGCCTGGATCTGGCCACGGCGGGAGTTGATGTCGCCGATGACGTCGCCCATGTAGTCCTCGGGCGTGTTGACCTCGACCGCCATCAGCGGCTCGAGGATCACCGGCTTGGCCTGCCGCGCGGCTTCCTTGAACGCCATGGAGCCCGCGATCTTGAACGCCATCTCCGAGGAGTCGACGTCGTGGAACGCGCCGTCGAGCAGGGTCACCTTGACACCCGTGAGCGGGTAGCCGGCGAGGACACCGAAGTCCATCGCCTCCTGGCAGCCGGCGTCCACCGAGGGGATGTACTCCTTGGGGATGCGGCCACCGGTGACCTTGTTCTCGAACAGGTAGCCGCCTTCCTCCAGCGGCTCCAGGGCGATCTGCACCTTCGCGAACTGACCGGAACCACCGGTCTGCTTCTTGTGGGTGTAGTCGACCCGCTCGACGGCCCGGCGCACGGTCTCCCGGTAGGCGACCTGCGGCTTGCCGACGTTGGCCTCGACCCCGAACTCCCGCTTCATGCGGTCGACCAGGATGTCGAGGTGGAGCTCGCCCATGCCGGAGATGATGGTCTGCCCGGTCTCCTGGTCGGACTTGACCTGGAAGGACGGGTCCTCCTCGGCGAGACGCTGGATCGCGATGCCGAGCTTCTCCTGAGCGCCCTTCGACTTGGGCTCGATGGCGACCTCGATGACCGGAGCCGGGAAGTCCATGGACTCCAGGATGACCGGGTTCGCCGGGTCGCACAGCGTCTCGCCCGTCGTGGTCTGCTTCAGACCCATGACGGCCACGATGTCGCCGGCGCCGACGCGGTCGATCTCCTCACGCTTGTTGGCGTGCATCCGGTAGATCTTGCCGATCCGCTCCTTCTTCTCCTTCACGGAGTTCTGCACCTGCGCGCCCGTGGTGAGCACGCCGGAGTAGATCCGGATGAAGGTGAGCTTGCCCAGGTGCGGGTCGCTCGCGATCTTGAAGGCCAGCGCGGCCAGCGGCTCGTCCTCGGAGGGCTTCCGCTTGATGACCTCGTCGGGGTTCCGCACGGCCTGACCCTCGATGGCCTCGACGTCCAGCGGCGACGGCAGGTACCGCACCACGGCGTCGAGCAGCGGCTGCACGCCCTTGTTCTTGAACGCGGTACCGCAGAACACCGGGGTGACGGTGCCGGTGTCGGTGCCGGTGGAGGCGAGGGTCACGCGACGGATCGCCGCGTAGAGCTGCTCCTCGGTGGGCTCGACGCCCTCGAGGTACAGCTCCATGAGCTCCTCGTCGTTCTCCGCGACGCCCTCGACCAGCTTGGCGCGCCACTCCTCGGCCTGCGCCTGGAGGTCCTCGGGGATGTCGACGGTGTCGTACATCTCACCGAGCTTGGTGTCCTCGGACCACACCAGGGCCTTCATCTGGACGAGGTCCACCACGCCCTTGAAGCCGGCCTCGGCCCCGATCGGCAGCTGCATGACGAGGGGCTGAGCGTTCAGCCGCTCGACGATCATGTCGACGCAGCGGAAGAAGTCGGCACCCGTGCGGTCGAGCTTGTTCACGAAGCAGATGCGCGGCACACCGTAACGGTTCGCCTGACGCCAGACCGTCTCGGACTGCGGCTCGACACCCGCGACGCCGTCGAACACCGTCACGGCACCGTCGAGCACCCGGAGGGAACGCTCCACCTCGATGGTGAAGTCGACGTGGCCCGGGGTGTCGATGATGTTGATGGTGTTCTGGACGTCGTTCAGCGACCAGTGACAGGTGACAGCGGCGGACGTGATCGTGATGCCACGCTCCCGCTCCTGCTCCATCCAGTCGGTGGTGGCGGCGCCGTCGTGAACCTCACCGATCTTGTAGCTCAGACCGGTGTAGTACAGGATCCGCTCGGTGGTCGTCGTCTTGCCCGCGTCGATGTGGGCCATGATCCCGATGTTGCGGACCTTGGCCAGGTCAAGTGAAGTGGTAGCCATCTGGCTTCAGTTCTCTCGGTCTCGATGGGGGTTGCGACTACCAGCGGTAGTGCGCGAAGGCCTTGTTGGACTCGGCCATCTTGTGGGTGTCCTCACGCTTCTTGACGGAGGCGCCAAGACCGTTGGACGCGTCGAGCAGCTCGTTCATCAGCCGCTCGGTCATCGTCTTCTCACGACGGGCCCGGGAGTAGCCCACGAGCCAGCGGAGCGCGAGGGTGGAGGAGCGGCCGGGCTTGACCTCGACCGGCACCTGGTACGTGGCACCGCCGACGCGGCGGGACTTGACCTCGATGGTCGGCTTCACGTTCTCCAGGGCACGCTTGAGCGAGATGACCGGGTCGTTGCCCGTCTTCTCGCGCAGCCCCTCCATGGCGCCGTACACGATGCGCTCGGCGGTGGAGCGCTTGCCGTTCAGCAGCACCTTGTTGATCAGCGACGTCACCAGAGGAGAGCCGTAGACCGGGTCGACGTGAACCGGACGCTTCGGCGCAGGGCCCTTACGAGGCATCTCTACTTCTCCTTCTTGGCGCCGTAGCGGCTGCGGGCCTGCTTGCGGTTCTTGACGCCCTGGGTGTCCAGGGAACCGCGGATGATCTTGTAGCGAACACCCGGCAGGTCCTTCACACGGCCACCGCGCACCAGCACGATGGAGTGCTCCTGAAGGTTGTGGTTCTCACCCGGAATGTAGGCCGTGACCTCGATGCCGTTGCTCAGTCGCACACGGGCGACCTTGCGCAGCGCCGAGTTCGGCTTCTTCGGGGTGGTCGTGAACACACGCGTGCAGACGCCACGGCGCTGGGGCGAACCCTCGAGCGCGGGCGTCTTGTTCTTCTCGACCTTGTCCTGCCGGCCCTTGCGGACCAGCTGCTGGATCGTTGGCACCGTTTCTCCGGTTTCTCTGTGCCGATCACTATGAAGCTAACCTGGACACCCGCCGACCCACGCGGTCGGGCGTGTCGAAGACTGCAGGATTCCCGCTCGACGCGGATGCAGATCCCGGGTCTCCCGTCCGGCCGCTGAAAGCGCGCAGGAGAAACCCCAGGCACAAGGTCAGAGCGTACCTACCCCACGGGCTGCGGTCAAAACGATCACCTGGCCGCACAATGACCGTATGAATAGAGGCGGGGAAAGTGGAAGCGACGACGCGGCGACAGCCGAGAAGACCGACCATACCGGCTCGGCGGACGAGCCGACACCGCCCCGAAGACGAAGACGCCGGCGCTGGCTCCGCATATCCCTCGCCGCCCTGACCGCCCTCCTGCTCCTCGGCTGCACCGCCGCCGCCTGGGCCTACTGGCGCACCGACCAGGCCCTCAGCTCCATCGACCGCATCCCGGACGCGCTGCCGACCCTCCCCGAGGTCTCCCAGCCACCGCGCGCCGAGGGCGACGCGCTCGTCTACCTGCTGGTCGGCGTGGACAACGCCGAGGCCCCCGACAGCGACCGGCCGTGGCAGCCAGGCGAGGCCCGCAGCGACACCATGATGCTGCTCCAGATCGCCGCCGACCGCCGCAGCGCCTGGCTGGTCTCGCTGCCGCGCGACACCTGGGTCGAGATCCCAGGACACGGCGAGGCCAAGCTCAACGCGGCCTACTCGTGGGGCGGCCCGCCGCTGATGATCGAGACCATCCAGAACCTCACCGACGTCCGGATCGACCACCTCGCGGTGATCGACTGGTCGGGCTTCCGCGCCCTGACCGACGCGGTCGGCGGCGTCACGATCGACGGCGAACACCTCGACGGCCGCGCCGCGCTCGACTACGTCCGCGAACGCAAGTCCCTCCCCGAGGGCGACCTCGACCGCACCAGGCGCCAGCAGAACTTCCTCCGCTCCCTGCTGAACGAGACCCTGAGCGCCGGCACCCTCACCGACCCCGGCCGTCTGAGCGGCCTGCTCGACACGGTCGGCGACGTCATCAGCGTCGACGACCGACTCAGCAACGGCGACCTCCGCTCCCTGGCCTGGGACCTCCGCTCCCTCCGCGGCTCCGACGTCCACTACATGAACGCCCCCGTCACCGCCCCGACGATGATCGACGGCCAGTCCGTCGTCCTCCTGGACGAGAACTCGGCGACCCCCCTCTGGGAAGCGATCCGAACGGACACGATGCCGGCCTTCACCACCACCGACGAGTCCCCCACGGAACTCGCCCCCACCGTCCGCTGACCCAGCCATGGGGTCCCCCCGGACGGAGTCTGGGAGGCGCCCCGACGAGCCCTTCCCCGCACCGCGCGACCGGACCACCCCGGCGGACCCAGCGGCAGCGCCGCCCGCCGAAGGCGGGGCCTGGCGGCCGCGCCAGCGGCCGCGTCCGCGCGAAGCGCCGCCGCGCGAAGCGCGGAAACCCGCGCGGCGCGCACCCGGCCCGGCCGCCAG
>NZ_BAAGPR010000078.1:0-35803 GCF_054783955.1 Streptomyces mayteni
CGGTCTCGGTCAACGGGGCATTACGGTGGTGCATGAGGGCCTTTCTCAAGGTCGGTGTAGACGTCGTAATCCACACCGAACCCGGAAGGCCCTCACCTATTCAAGATCCCCCAGCCGAGACCTACATCACCGTCCACAACCTCCCGAGACAGAACAGCTAGAGCGGCACCGTGTCCGGCGCGCCGAGGCGGGCCGCGTCGGCCGTCTGGTCGTCGGGTTGCAGCTGCGACTCCCGCTCGGCCTCCACCCGCTTCTCGTAGTGCTCGACCTCCCTGGCCACCTGTTCCGCCGTCCAGCCGAGCACCGGCGCCATCAGCTCCGCGCACTCCCGCGCGCTGCGCGTGCCGCGGTCGAACGTCTCGATGGAGATCCGGGTGCGGCGGGTGAGCACGTCCTCCAGATGGCGGGCGCCCTCGTGCGAACAGGCGTAGACGACCTCCGCCTTGAGGTAGTCGTCGGCGGCCGGCAGCGGCTCCCCGAGCCCGGGGTCGGCGGCGATGAGTTCGAGCACCTCCTCCGTCAACGCGCCGTAGCGGTGCAGCAGATGCTCGACGCGCGCCTGGTGCAGGCCGAAGCGGGCCGCGAGGCCGGCCCTGGCGTTCCACAGGGCGTGGTAGCCCTCGGCGCCGGCCAGCCGCACCTCCTCCGTGCAGCAGGGGGCCACCCGCCGGTCGAGGCCGTGGACCGCCGCGTCGACCGCGTCCTTGGCCATCACCCGGTAGGTGGTGTACTTGCCGCCGGCGATGACCACGAGGCCCGGCACCGGGTGGGCCACCGTGTGCTCGCGCGACAGCTTGCTCGTGGCGTCGGACTCGCCGGCGAGCAGCGGCCGCAGCCCGGCGTAGACGCCCTCGACGTCGTCCCTGGTGAGCGGCACGGCGAGCACCGAGTTGACGCGTTCCAGCAGGTAGTCGATGTCGGCGCTGGAGGCGGCCGGGTGCGCCTTGTCCAGGTCCCAGGCGGTGTCGGTGGTGCCGACGATCCAGTGCCTGCCCCACGGGATGACGAACAGCACGCTCTTCTCGGTGCGCAGGATGAGGCCGGTGGTGGAGTGGATCCGGTCCTTCGGCACCACCAGGTGGATGCCCTTGGAGGCCCGCACGTGGAGGTGGCCGCGCTCGGCGATCATCGCCTGGGTGTCGTCCGTCCAGACGCCGGTGGAGTTGACGATCTGCTTGGCCCGGATCTCGTAGTCGCCGTCCTCCTCCAGGTCCTTGACCCGGACGCCGACCACCCGCTCGCCCTCGCGCAGGAACTCGGTGACCCGGGTGCGGTTGGCGGCGAGCGCCCCGTAGCTGGCGGCGGTGCGGACCAGGGTGGCGACGTAGCGGGCGTCGTCCACCTGGGCGTCGTAGTACTGGAGGGCTCCGACCAGCGCCTCCTTCTTCAGGCAGGGCGCGATCCGCAGGGCGTGACGGCGGCTCAGGTGACGGTGGTGCGGCAGGCCGCGGCCGTGCCCCGACGAGGTGGCCATCGCGTCGTAGAGGGCGACGCCCGAGCCGGCGTAGAGCCGCTCCCAGCCGCGGTGTTGGAGCGGGTAGAGGAACGGCACCGGGCGCACCAGGTGGGGGGCGATCCGCTGGAGGAGCAGCCCGCGCTCCTTCAACGCCTCGCGGACCAGGGTGAAGTCCAGCATCTCCAGGTAGCGGAGGCCGCCGTGGATCAGCTTGCTCGACCGGCTCGACGTGCCCGACGCCCAGTCCCTGGCCTCCAGAATGCCGGTGGTGAGGCCGCGCGTCACGGCGTCGAGCGCGGTGCCCGCGCCGACCACCCCGCCGCCCACCACCAGTACGTCGAGCTCCCGTTCAGCCATCCGGGCCAGCGCCGTGGCGCGCTGCTCCGGCCCCAGTGCGGCTGTCTTCACGCCTGCCTCCCGATCGCGTCGTCTGATCGCGTTGCCCGCATCGCTTCGTCATCGCTCCGTCGAACGGCCGTCCGAGGGCCGCCATGATGTCCCTGCTCCGATGCTCCCCCATTTCCCGTGATTTGGCGCGCCGTCTGTCCACAGGGGCGCGCAATACGCCATATCTTTCATATATGCCCCTAAGCTGACTTGCAGTCCGAGAGGGGGCGGTAGGAAAGGGAGCGGTACCGTCTATGCCCGCTGATCTCGCGGTCCTCGGCCTGGGCCAGCCGAGCCTGCCCGCCGCCCAGGCTGCCACCGCCGCGGGCATCGACACCGTCTGCTTCACCCCCGACCTCCGGGCCGCCGCCACCCTCAACGCCGGTCGTCCGCCGGTCGGCACCGCGCTCTCCACCCCCGAGCTCCGCCGGATGCTCGCCGCCGGATTCCGCGCCGTCACCGATCCGGCCGTGCTCGACCGGGTGCGGTGCGCGCTGATCTGCGCCCCGACCCCGCTGGGGGCCGGCGGGGCGCTCGACCTCCGCGGCGTGCGCGAGGCCGCGAGCGCCCTGGCGCCCCGGCTGCGGCCGCGCACGCTGGTGGTGGTCGAGTCGGCGGTCTGCCCCGGCGCCACAGAGGAGGTGGTGCGTCCGCTGCTCGAACGCGGCTCCGGGCTCCGGGCCGGGCGCGACTTCCACCTGGCGCACGCGCCGGGGCGCCTCGACGCGACGGACCGCGCGCCGGGGCAGCCGCGCGTCATCGGCGGCCTGACGTCCGCCTGCACCGAGGCCGCCGCCGCCTTCTACGGCCGGCTCACCGACCGCGTCGTCCGGGCCAGGGGGATCCGGGAGGCCGAGGCCGTCAAGGTGCTGGAGACCAACCTCAGACACGTCACCACCGCCCTCGTCAACGAGATGGCGGTGCTCTGCCACGACCTCGGCGTCGACGTCTGGGACGTGGTCCGCTGCGCCGAGAGCCGGCCGGCCGCGCTGCCCGCCGTCCGCCCTGGCCCCGGCGTGGGCGGCCACGCCGTCCCCATGGACCCCGGCCGCCGGCTGCCCCTGGTGGAGCTGGCCCAGCAGATCAACGAGCGGATGCCGCGCTACGTGACCAGGCGGGCCGCCGCGCTGCTCAACGAACACGGCAAGGCGGCGCGCGGCGCCCGCGTCCTGCTGCTCGGCGTCACCTACCGCCCCGACCAGCCCGACCAGGAGCGCGCCCCCGCCAGGGACGTGGCCTCCCGCCTCCTCGGCCTCGGCGCCCAACTCGTCTTCCACGACCCGTTCGTCGCCGAGTGGCGGGTCTCCGAGCGGCCGATCCCGCGCGCCGAGGCCGTCTACGAGGCGGCCGCGGCGGCCGACCTGACGCTGCTGCTCCAGCACCACGCCACCTACGACCTGCAGGGCCTGGCCGCCAAGGCGCAGCTGCTCCTCGACACCACGGGAGCCACCCCGGCGGGCGCCGCGCACCGCCTGTGACGCCTCGGCCCCTTACGCCTCGGCCGCCTCGGCCACGTCGGCCGCCTCGGCCGCTTCGCCCGCCGTTCAGCCGGTCTTCGCCCACGCCGGCCATGGTGTGCGCTATGAACACCGACACATCCCCTGAATCAGGCGAATCCTCCGAGGAGCCCGGCGGCCTGTCCCGCCGCTCCTTCGTCAGCCGCTCCGTGACCGCCGGCGCCGGCCTGACGCTCGCCGGCGCGGTCGGGGTGCTGGCCACCGCGCCCGGCGCCATCGGCGAGCCGGGCCACGACCGGGGGCGCGGCCGCCGCGAACCCGGCTACGGCCCGCTGCGGGCCGACCCGGCCGGCATCCTCGCCCTCCCCTCCGGCTTCTCCTACCGCGTCATCACCCGCACCGGCGAGACGACGCTCGACACCGGCGAGACCACCCCCTCCAACCACGACGGCACCGGCTCCTTCGAGGGCTCGCGCGGCGCCCACCTGCTGGTGGTCAACCACGAGCTCGACGGCCCCCGCGCCGACTGGGACCACCCGGTGCCGCTGGCCGAAGGACTGGTCTACGACCCGGCCGCGCCCGGCGGCTGCACGGTGGTCGAGGTCGTCGACGGCGGCGACCACGTCACCGAGTGGGTGGGCATCGCCGGCACCTCCAACAACTGCGCGGGCGGCACCACCCCGTGGGGCACCTGGCTGACCTGCGAGGAGAACGCCGACCGAGCCGGCGAGAACGGCATGGCCAAGGACCACGGCTACGTGTTCGAGGTCGACCCCTACGACCGGGAGGCCAACCGCTCCCCCCAGCCCATCAAGGCGCTCGGCCGCTTCGAGCACGAGGCCGTCGTCGTGGACCCCAGGCGCGGCGACCTCTACCTCACCGAGGACGCCGACGAGCCCAACGGCCTCTTCTACCGCTGGGTCCCGCCGCAGGACTTCCGGCACGGCCGCGGCCGCCTCGGCACCCTGGCCGACGACGCGGGCACGCTCCAGACCTTCCGGTGCTACGACTCGCACGGCCGGTTCGTCGACGACCTCTCCCGCACCACGAGGACGGGCACCGTCTACGGCGTCACCTGGGTCGACGTCGAGGACCGGGACGCCCGCGAGACGTCCATCCGCGAGCAGTTCGGCGCGGGCGAGATCACCCGGGCCCGCAAGCTGGAGGGCATGTGGTGGGGCGACGGCGGCGCCTACTTCGTCTCCTCCTACGCGCGGGACGAGAGCCCGGGCACCCCGCACGACGGCCAGGTCTGGTTCTACGACCCGAAGCGGCGCACCGTCACGCTCAAGGTGCGGCTCGGCGTCAACGCCGACCCGGGGCGCGAGGGCCGCCTGGACGGCCCGGACAACATCACCGTCTCCCCCTACGGCGGCCTGATCATCGCGGAGGACGGCGACGGCCTCCAGCACCTGTTCGGCGCCACCGACGACGGCCGCACGTGGGCGCTGGCGCGCAACGAACTCAACATCGGCACGGCCGACGAGCCGGAGTACAGCGAGTTCACCGGCGTGAACTTCTCGCCGGACGGCGAGACGCTCTACGCGAACATCCAGGAACCGGGCATCCTCCTGGCAATCCGGGGCCCGTGGCACCGCTGACTGTTCCCCGGGCAGGGGATTCCCCCACCCACCCGCCCCTTTCCGCGCTTCCGCGCAACCGGCCGGCCCTGACGGGCCGAGCCTCCAGCGGCACGACAAGGCCACGGGCCCCCGAGGGCCAAAGGCGGCTGCGCCGCCGGGCCGGCATGCCGTGCGAGGCCACCCGCCAAGGGGGAACCGACCTGGGGGCACTTCCCAGCCGCCAGACTGAGGGCCGTTAGTGGGGGGCGGGCGCGGCACGGAACGGCCGCGCGCCGGCCCTCGGGGGCCGAAGGCGGCTTCCCCACCTGGCCCCTTCGGGGCAAGGCCGCCGGCCGTTGGCCGGCGTGCCCGGCCTGCGGCCGAAGGCGGCTGCGCCACACGGCCCTTCGGGCCGCAGGCCCGCCCCACGGGCACTCCGCCGCCTCCCGCCAGGCCCCGCCAAGGCGCCGCAGGCCCACGGCGGCTTCGCCGCCGGGCCCCTACTGCCGCGCGAGGCACCCACCCGAGGGCGGGTGGGTGGGCGCGGCACGGCCGCAGGGCCCAACAAGGCGGCTACGCCGCCGTTGGGCCCCCGCCCGCGCGCAGCGCGGCACCCCCCGCGGAGCGCGTGCCGCGGCAGCGGAAAGGGCGGGTGGGTGGGGGACCTCACGCGCGGAGAGGGACCCGGCGGCCCGTCAGCCGGCCCGGGACCAGCCGGAACCACCGATCCCGCCCATCCCCCGGCGACCACGACTCGTCGGCGGCGACAGCCGCCGCCCGCTCTCGCTCCGCGTCGTCCGTGATCTCGGCCACCGGCCCAGCCGCCTGCACGCTCCACCCCACGCCCTGCGCCTCGTCGATGCTGTCCACCTCGAACGCCAGCCGTTCCCCGTCTTCCAGCAGCCCGGCCCGGAACACGATCGCCCCGTCGACCACGGCGTAGCCGACCGGCTCGATCACCGGCCCCGCCGCCGTCCGGACCGCGATCCGGCCCACGCTGTGCGCCGCGACCAGCTCGTAGCACGCCTCCGGGTCGAGCGAGACGGCCTCACCACCACCCCCGCCACCGGGTGCGGCCGGCGGGCCGCCGCTCAGCTCGGCCACCGTCGTGTCGAGCGCCCGCGCCACCCGGGTCAGCGAGGCGACGCTGGGCGAGGCCGGCTGTTCCTCCAGGTACCGCAGGTACTGCGGCGCCACGCCGGCCCGGCCGGCGACCTCCTCGCGGCTCAGCCCCAGCTGCTCGCGCCGCAGCGCCACCCGCCGGCCCACGTCCGTCCGGTGATCGTGCGGATCGTCCATCTCCCCAGGATCACCAACCGGCCCCGCCCCCGCTCGTCGATCAACAGCGTGATATGTACACGATGCCGTGATCATGTGAAGGGGAGGGAACCGTGGGGGTCCTGGGTGCGACGTGGCGACGCCTCCTGCCACGCGAGACGCCGCTGCCGGCCGACGTGCGTCGGGCCGTCAGGGGCCATGACTGGCCGACCGTCCTTACCTACCTGGAGGCGGTGACCGGCCAGGAACGCGAGATGCGGCTGACCGCTCTCGCGGCGTCACCGGCGGTGCGGGAGTGGATGTCCGGCGTCGTCGCCGACGACGGGACGCCGTCCACAGCGCTCCTCCTGTCCGCCGTCTGCCACCTCTGGCGGGCTTACGACGCCGACGGCAGCGGGCACTGCGCGCGCTGCGCCCCCTCCCCGGACCGGGGCCCGAACCCCAAGGAACTCAGCATCGCCGAGCAGCAGTTGAGCGCCCTCACCGACCGCGAACCGGACTGGCCGGAGGCGTGGTACACGCGGTACGTCACCGCGACCGTTCGGGGCGTCGCACCGGCGGAGAGCCGGCCGCTGTTCGACGAGGTGGTGCGCCGCGCGCCGAGGCACGTCGGCGCCCACTGCACCTACCTCGACCAGTTGGTCCCCCAGCACGGCGGCACCACGGAGGAGATGCACGCCTTCGCCTACGGCGCGATGACGCACCTGCCCGGCGTGAGCCCCCTGGGCGTGCTGGTTCCGTTGGCGCACCTGGAGTCGCTGATGGCCGACGGCGCCCGCACGTGCGCCTACCTCAGCAATCCCCTCGTCGCCCGCCAACTGCACGACGCCGCCGCCCGCTCGGTGCTGCACCCCGACTACCGGCGTGGTCCCGACTGGGTCTGGGAGCACAACATGTTCGCCATGATGTTCTCCCTGACCGGCGAACAGGCCGCCGCCCACGACATGTTCCGGGCGCTTGGCGGCCGGTTCACGAGCGATCCCTGGGGGCGGTTCCGTGGCGATCCGCGCCGCGCCCACCGCCGGGCACGTCACCGCAGCGGCATCTGGTTCTGAGATCCCTAGGTCTGAGATCCCTGGCTCTCAAACCCCTGGCTCTCAAACCCCTGCTCGACGCGCGTCGCCCCCGTCGTGACCAGGTCGAGCGCGTGCTTCAGCACCTCGCACGCCTGGACATGGTTCCCCGACTCCTGGAGCAGCTCCGCCAGCCGCCGGCAGACGGCGACCGCCTCCGGTCCTGGCGTGCGGTGCGTCTCGTGGAACGCCTGCTCCAGCACCTCGATGGCCTCCCGGCTCTGCCCCGAGTCGGCCAGCAGCTCGGAGAGTTCGAGCTGCACGGCGAACGTGCCGTCCCGGTCCCGCGGGCCGCGTTCGCGCAGCGCGAGCCGGAGGATCGGCAGCGCGTCGCCGGGCCGGCCGCCGGCGCGGAGCAGCCGGGCGAGCCGCAGCCCGGACGCGACCATCGCCGTCTTGACGTCGCTGTCCAGCACTGGGCCGGCCGGCCCGCCGCCGTTCGCCGACGCCCGGTTCCGCACCAGCGGCAGCCGGCCGACGTCGTTCTCCTGGCTGCGTTGCGGCGCCGGCCGGTTCTTGGCCTGGAGCCGGTCGAGCAGCGTCCGGTAGAGCGTGTCGAGGCTGATCAGCTCGGGGCCCTCCGGGATGCCGAGCCGCAGCACGTCGAGGAGTTCGCCGGTGAACGCCGTGTGCGTCTCGCCCTCCGGCGCCAACGCGGCCCGGTCCCTGGGCGAGGCGGTCAGCACGTACGCGCCGTCCACCGCGGCCTCGTTGGCGAGGCTGCCGTCGGCCATGGTGAGGATCCGGGCGGCCCGCCCGCTGAAGCAGCAGTCCAGGATGATGATCCGGCGCCGCGCGCGCGAGGACCTGACCACGGCGCGCAGGTGCTGGTACGCCACGGCCGTGTATCCGCTGTACTCCTCGGAGCCGGTCAACGCCAGGTACAGGTCCGTCGAGTCGGCGTCCCGCAGCCCGTGCCCCGCGTAGTAGACGAGGAGCGTGTCCGTCGCCTCGTCGCCGGCCCGCCGCACCGGCCCGATCAGGGACGGGGCGTCCCCGGGATCGGACACCTGGACACAGTGCCGCTCGGGCAGCCCCCACAGCGTCGCGTCGCACAGCGTCTCGGCCAGGTCGCGCAGGTTGGCGGTGACGGCGGGCAGTTGCTCCAGGTGCCGGTACGAGGCGCCGCCGATCAGCACGGCCCGGGACGCGTCGGGATCAGGCAGACCGGTGCTCATCCTTGTCCTCGTCGTCGAGCAGCGAGACGATCCGCCGGACCAACTCCCCGTCCGCCTCCGCGTCCGCCACCGGTATTCGCACCTCGATCTCGCCCCGCCGCAGCGTCAACTCCCGCCGCACGCGCTGCGCCTGGCGCCACTGGAGGATCGACACGGCCAACGCGCCGATGGAGAGCCCGGAGCCGATCACCAGCTCCAGCACGTCGAAGCCGAGCCCCATGGATCCGGACGGCGCCGGCCCGGAGGCCGCCAGTTGGGCGCGCAGGGAGCCGCCCAGCGCCTCGTCCGCGTCCAACCACTCCCGTAGTGACCGGAGTCGGTCCTCGGCCTCGCCGCCACCGATCAGGATCTCAACCGCGGACATCCGTCTCCTCACGCTCCGTCTCACCAGGCCCCGCGCGCTCGTTCACCCGCGAGAACAGTGCCAGCGCCTCCTTGCGGGCGCCGAGCCTCGCCAGACAGACAGCATGCCAGTACTGACTGACAAGCGTGCTGGGATGGTCGGGGCCGAGATGCGCCTGGCAGAACGAGGTCACACTCGCCAACAGCCTTGCTGCTTCCGGCAGTTCGCCCCGCAACACCAGGTTGACCGCTTCCCGCTGCCGCGAGACGGCCGTCCCCGGCGTCATGTTGGCCATCACCAGCTGGAGCGTGGCCATGCTGAGCGACACCGCGGGCTCGGGCGAGAACACCCCGGGCGGTGCCCCGACCGTGGCCCAGGCACCCCCTGCCGGAGGACCCGGCACCGCCCCGTCCAGCTCCTCAGGAACCTGCGGTTCGACCGTGTCGCGCGGCACGCTCCGGAAGCGCCCCAGCGCGTCGTCCCGCACGAACTCCCGCACCAGCTCGGTCAACCGCTCGCCGGCGTCGGGCGCGATCGGCCCGAGCCGCCCCAGCACCTCGGACGCGGACTGCGGCCGGTCCGCCGGCTCCTTGCGGCACAACTCGTCCACCAGCCGCACCAGTTCGGGATCGCCGAGGCCGCGATCACGGAGCGGGCTCACCCCGTCGGTCACCGCCCGCTCGATGATGGGGCCGATATCGTCCGAGTCCCCGAGCGGGGGCTCGCCGGTGAGCGTCAGGTGCAGGCAGAGGCCCAGGCTGTACAGGTCGGTGGCCGGACTCGGCGCGGCGCCCCGGATCGACTCGGGGGCCATGAAGGCGGGCGTGCCCATCCGCACGTTGGCCTGGGTGACGACCGACTGGTCGACGAGCCTGGCGATCCCGAAGTCCTGGAGCACCACCTGGCCGGCGGCGGTGATCGTCACGTTGGACGGCTTCACGTCCCGGTGCAGCACCCTGGCCTCGTGCGCCGCCGCCAGTGCCGCGCACAGCCCGGCCGCGATCATCCGCACGGCCGACGTCTCCAACGCCCCACGCCTGCGCACCAGTCGGTACAGCGACACGCCGTCCAGGAACTCCATGACGAGATAGGGCTCGTGCTCGTGCATCCCCGAGTCGTAGACCCGCACCACGTTGGGATGACGGATCCTGGCCAACGCCTTCACCTCACGCTCGAAGCGCGCGAGACGGTCCTCCGGCTCCCCGAAGTGCCCGAGACGGAGGACCTTGACCGCCACCCTGCGGTCCAGGACCGCGTCGTGCGCCTCGTACACCACCCCCATGGCGCCGCCCCCGATCCGCCTCAACAGCCGGTACCGGCCCCCGAGTTCCCTCGGCTCGGTCATGCGTCCGCCCTCCCCTCCTCGTCCCCGCCGACCCTGCCACGACGTGGCGGACACCTCACCGTCCGGGACCGTTGTTGGCCGAAACCGGTATGCGCCCGAACGGGCCGCCCGTCACGCTGAGATTGGCAACGGCAACGCCAAGTGATGAGAGGTGGCACATGTTACGGCTCAGCGCAGATCCCCAGGTGGCGGGGAGAACGTCAGACCTCACCGCGCCGGAACCGCCCCCCGCTACCCACCTGTTCCTGCCCTCCGGCATGCCGCTCGCGGCGTCGGGGAGGTGCGGACGATGAGCTCGGAGAACAACCATCCCCAGTCCACGCCCCAGCAGCCGCAGTCCGGACCCGATCGCCGCCCGGAGCTGGAGCAACGACTACGCGAGGCCAACGCCCAAAGCGAGGCCGACCGCCGCGCCAAGGGCGGCAGGACGTCGTAGGGGCGCCAAGCACACCAAGTGCGCCCCCGTCCAGAACGAGCAACCGGAACTCGCCGAAACTTGCACGGGGCATAACGCCGACGTCACGCGAACGACCAACCCCCCACCGGCTCATCCCCCCAGGCCCACGCGCCATCGGCGGCGCGTGCCGAGCCGGGCGGACTCCCGCGGGTTCCCCCTGGCATAATCCCCCGGCCCACCGCCGCCGATGGCAACGCCTCAGCGCTTGACAACCCCGCCGACGAACGCCGCCCAGGCGGCGACGGAGAACGTCACCACCGGCCCGTCCGGAGCGGCCTTGCTGTCCCGCACCGGCAACCCGCCGGGCAAATGGTCGGCAACTTCCAGGCAGTTGCCGTTGGTTCCCCCGCTGTAACTGGACTTGCGCCACGCGACTCCGCGCGACTCATCCTCGGTCCTCATCACTCTCATATTCCTTCGCCAACGACTCGATCAGTTCGAGGGACTGCATGGGCGGCAGCGCCGCCGCGCGCGCCAGATCGAAGGCCCTCTGGCAACGTGCCACCAGCGCTGGATCATCCAACAACTGCCCCCAGTAAGGGCCCTCCTGGTACGCGACATCCGGGGCGTCCTCGAAGGCCATCAGGGTCATACTCCCCTCCAACAGCCCCTGCGCGCCCGATGAATACGGCAGCACCTGGATGAGGACCCTGCCCGTGCGCACCGCAGCCCCGAGGTGCCGAAGCTGTTCGACCATGACAGACCTGTCGCCGATGGGCCGGCGGAGCACCGTTTCGTTGAGGATCACCCACAACGTGGGCGCTGTTGGCCCCTGAAGGATCCGGGCCCGCTCCAGCCGATTCCTGATCTTCGCCTCGGTCTCCTCCGTCATGTCGAACGGCTCGACCGCCGTGAACACAGCACGGGCGTAGGACTCTGTCTGCAACAGCCCTGGGACGAACAGCGGCGCGTACTCGTTGATGACCGTGGCCATCGCCTGGAGTTCGGCCGCGTACTGGAAGTGCTTGGCGAACGGCTCCTTGTTGATCAGCTCCTCGCACATCCGCTCGAACAGTCCGCCGGTCTGGAAGATCTTGTCGAAGCGCCGCGCGTGGTCCAACTGCGGCTTGCGGAAGGCCGCCTCGAACTGGCCGATGTACGAGCCTGAGCAGAACACCAGCTTCCCCAGGTCGTCCTGCGACAGTCCCGCGTCCTCCCGACGCCGTTTCAACTCGGCGCCGAAGAACTCCCATCCGATGCGCGTCGGGCCGAAGTGGACCGACTTGCGAGGTGTGGCCATGGCGTGACTCCCCTGCCTTTCACCGCCGATGTGGTCGGAAAACCATGGCCACCGTAACCGCGAAACGGTCACGCTGGGGAAGCGTTCGCCAACCCGATGTGATGAAAGGTGAGCCATGAGCCATCCCACGCAACGCCGCCAAGCCGCTGCCACGCGGATCGCCGACGCGGAGTCGGCGGCCGAGGAGGTACGGGAGGCGCTGGAGGCGGCCGGCATCGTGCTGCCCTCGCTCCGCGTCGACCTTGCCTCCTGCGCGGGCGAGGCCACCCGGCCCCTGCTCGATCTCGGCCGCTGCAACCTCGACCTGGCCCGCAAGCTGGCGTCCATCCTGCGGGGGTGCGTCCGTTGACCGACGAGGAGCCGCCACCGCCCGAACCCGCCAACCCGGACCGCCGGCCCGAACTCGAAGACCGCCTCCGCGAGGTCAACGCCCGCAGCGAGGCCGACCGCCGTGCCAAGGGGAACTGTCGAACGTCTGTGACACCAATCCCATTGAGCACGACTTGACCTGGCGTTTACCGTATGGTCAGGCACTGCACGTCACTTGATCGTCACGGGGGAGACATCATGACGCGTCCGTCTGACTGGTCGCCGGTCGACATGGACTCGGATCCGACACCGGGGAATCCGGACGAGGTACGCGAACTCGCCGACGAACTCCAGACCTTCGCGGACGACGTCGGCGAGGCGCTGGGCCAGGTCCGTGGCATGTCCGAGGACCGGGCCGTCCTCGACTGGGCCGGCCTCTCCGCCGAAGCCTTCCGCTCCGAGTTCGACGGCGTCCCACCCAACCTCCAGAAACTCCAGACCTCCTACGACATGGCCGCCCAAGCCCTCCAGACGTACTGGCCCAAGCTGGAGACCGCCCAGGGCATGGCCGACCGGGCCCTCGACCGCGCCATCACCGCCCAGGCCGACCTCTCCTCCGCCCAATCAGCACTCACCGACGCCCAGGACTGGGTCTCCCGCGCCGGCGACGAGGCCGACCGCCTGGAACGCGAAGGCGAACGCGAGAACGTCGAACCCCCCTCCGAGGCCGACGTCCGGGCCGCCACCCGCGACGCCACCGCCGCCGGCCAAGCGCAGTCCGACGCCCAGGGCCAAGTCGACTCCGCCGAGGAAGCCCTCTCCGCCGCCCGCCAACTGGCCCTCGACGCCAAGGAGATGCGCGAGGACGCCGCCCGCACCTGCGCCACCGGCATCGACGAGGCATCCGACGCCGGCATCCAGAACCGCCGCTGGTGGGAGGACGCCATCAACTGGGTGTCCGAGAACTGGGACACCATCGTCGAAATCTGCAAGGTCGTCGTCGCCGTCCTCGGCATCGTCGTCATGATCATCGGCGGCCCCCTCGCCTGGGTCGTCCTCGCCGCCGCACTCGTCGTCCTCGCCGACACCCTCGTCAAATACGCCAACGGCGAAGCCTCGTTGTGGGACGTGGCGTTCGCCGCCCTCGACTGCATCCCCGGCATGAAGGGCCTCACCACCCTCGGCGGCCTCGCCGCCGGGATCCGTGGTCTGGCCAGGACCGGGCTACGCGGCCTGTCTGCCGGAGTTCAAGGGCTCGGCAGGGGCGTGCGTGCCATGGGCCGGGGCATCCGCAGCCTGATCACCCGCATCGACCCGATCGACATGGCCACCGGGGAAATGGTCATGTCGGCCACCGACATCGCACTTCCCGGCCTGCTCCCTCTCGTCCTCGAACGTCACCACCGCACCTCGGTGCGCACGGGGGTTTGGTTCGGGCCCTCCTGGGCCTCCACCCTCGACCAGCGCGTCATCCTCGAAGAACACGGCGTCCAGCTGTGTACCGAGGACGGCATGCTCCTGTCCTACCCCCGCCCACTCCCGGACGAGTCCGTCCTGCCCGTCGAAGGTCCACGGTGGAGCCTGGCCTGGAACGGGGAACCCGGCACTCCGCTCACCATCCACCAGCAGGAGACCGGCCGCACCCTGCACTTCGCGCCCGTCCCGGGCCGCCGCGGTGGCGAACTCCCCCTCACCGCCATCAGCGACCGCAACCACAACCACATCCGCATCGCGTACGACGAGCACGGAGCACCCACCGACGTCGTTCACGACGGCGGATACCACCTCGGCGTCACCACGACGGGCGGCCGCATCACGGTGCTCCGCCTCCTCAGCGCTCCGGATGCCCCCGTCCTGCTGCGTTTCGCGTATGACGAGCACGGCAACCTCAGCGAGATCTACAACTCCTCGGGCCTGCCACAGCGGCTGTTCTACGACGAGCGCCACCGCATCACCGGCTGGGAGGATCGCAACGGCATCTGGTACCGCTACCTCTACGATGCCGAAGGCCGCTGCGTGGCCACCGAAGGTACAGAGGGTGCGCTGGACAGCCGCATCGTCTACGACGCCGACAGCCACCGCACGCTGCTCACGGACTCCCTCGGCAACACCACCGTCTTCGAGTTCAACGACAGCTATCAGCTCGTGACGGAGACCGATCCGCTCGGACATCACACCCACCGGACCTGGGATCGCTACGACAACCCGCTCAGCGTCACCGACCCGCTCGGCCGCGTCCACTCCTACGCCTATGACTCCCAGGGCCGCCTGTCGACCATCGGGCGCCCGGATCAGCGGAACGTCACGTTCACCTACAACGAGGGTGGCCAGCCGAGCGGCGTGACGGAAGCGGACGGTTCCGTCTGGCACCAGGAGTTCGACGCGAGAGGCAACCGGGTCGTGGCGACCGATCCCCTGGGCGCCACGACCCGGTACGGCTACGACGAGCGTGGCGGCTTGGCCTTCGTCACGGACCCACTCGGGCACACCACGCGCGTCGCGTGTGACAGGGCTGGGTTGCCGCTGGCCGTGACCTCACCGCTCGGTGAGGTCACCCGCTATCGTCGCGACGCCTTCGGACAACCGGTTGAGGTGACCGATCCGACCGGTGCGGTCACTCGCCTGGCATGGACCGTGGAGGGCAAGCCCGTCACGCACACGGACGCCCTCGGCGCCCAGTGGTCGTGGACGTGGGACGCGGAGGGCAACTGCGCCAGCCGGACGGACGCCGCGGGCAACACCTTCCACTACGAGTACGGGCCGTTCGATCTCATCCGATCACAGACCAATCCGGACGGTGCCCGGTTCACCTACGACCGGGACACGGAACTCCGGCTCATCAGAGTCACCAACCCCCTCGGGCTCTCCTGGGACTACCGCTATGACGAGGCGGGCCGGCTGGTGGCCGAATCCGACGTCGACCAGCGCACGGTCGGCTACGTGCACGACGCGGCGAGCCAGCTCCTCACCAAGGTCAACGGCCTCGGGGAGGAGATCACGTACCGGCGGGACGACCTCGGCAACATCGTCGAGAAGAACGTCGGCGGCGCGCTGACCCGTTTCTCGTACGACCCTGCCGGGCGCCTGGTGAACGCCCGTAACGACCATGCCGAACTGATCGTCGAACGGGACGCGGCCGGGCGCGCTCTGACCGAGAGCTGCAACGGACGTACGACCACCTACCGTTATGACACGCTGGGGCGGACCATCCGCCGGGAGACTCCGAGCGGCGCCACCAGTGAGTGGCACTACGACCAGGCCGGGCGCCCCTCCAGCCTGCTCGTCGCAGGCCGCCACATGACCTTCGCCTACGACCCGGTCGGTCGCGAGACACAACGGCATATCGGCGGCGACCTCCTACTCCAGCACACCTGGGACGAGGCGGGACGACTGATCGGGCAGGCCGTCACAGCGGGCTCGCGCCAACTGCGGCGCCGGAGCTTCAGCTACCGCGGCGATCACCACCTCGCCGGCCTGCACGACGACCAGTACGGTGCGGCGGCGTTCGAACTCGACCCCATGGGCCGGGTCACCTCCGTCAACGCCCCTTCCTGGCGGGAGGACTACGCGTACGACCCGATCGGGAACCAGCTCACCGCCCACTGGCCGACCCGCGACAACGCCGCACCCGTCGTGGCCAGCGGGGAACGGCGGTTCGATGGAACCCGGATCACCAGGGCCGGACGAGTGCGCTATGACTACGACGCGGGCGGCCGGACCGTGCTGCGGCAGAAGCGGCAGCTCTCCGGGAAGTCCGCGGTGTGGCGCTATGGCTGGGACGCCGAGGACCGGCTCACGGCCGTCCACACACCCGACGGCACCGTCTGGCGCTACCTCTACGACCCACTGGGCCGCCGCATCGCCAAGCAACGGCTGGCCGAAGACGGATCCATCACGGAACGGGTCGATTTCGTCTGGAGTGACGCGACACTCATCGAGCAGACCACCACGCAGGCCGGGGAGTCGGAATCCACCCACCTCACGTGGGATCACACCGGGCAGCATCCCGTCGCGCAACGCGAGTCCCTGACACAGGACGAAGTCGACGCCCGCTTCTACGCGATGGTCACCGACCTCGTGGGAACGCCGACCGAACTCATCACCGAAACAGGCGACATCGCCTGGCAGGCCCACGCCACGTTGTGGGGTGTGGCCGTGCCCGGCAGGGCGGCCGGCACCGAGATGCCGCTGCGCTATCCAGGGCAGTACTTCGATCCGGAAAGCGAGTGGCACTACAACTACCAGCGCTACTACGACCCGGAGATCAGCCGCTACGCCTCCCCTGACCCCCTCGGGCTCGCCCCGGACCCCAACCACTACGGGTACGTCGACAATCCGTTCGCCTGGATCGATCCGCTGGGACTGTTGTCGTGCACGGGACGGCTCGACAGGCTCAGGCCCGGCGAGATGTACGTCTACCGCGCGGTCCAGAACGCCGAGCTCAATCAGATCAGCCGCACCCGAACCTTCCAGAATCCGGCGGGCATCGAGGTCAAGTACTTCTCCGACACGGCCGAAGGAGCCGCGGCCTACGCACGACAGATGTACGGCAGATTCCCGGACGAGGGTCCCTACACCATGGTCCGGTCAACCATCAGGACGGACGCCATCCCAGACCTGAGCAGGGTCGACCTGGTGGAGGCGGGCGGAATCGCGGCGCTGGCCATACCCACCGAGATCCTTGAGAGCATGGGGCGGATCCGCATCCTGCCGAGCATGCCCATCCCCTGACGAGGAAACCACGTGCAGATCATCATCACCTCCCGTAACGCGGAGACCGTGCAGACCTGGCAGCGCGTCCTCGAGGGCGATCCGGACGTGCACCTTCAGGTCGGCAACCGGGCGCAGGTGCCGGTGGACGCGGTGGTCATGGCGGGAATCTTCGCCCATGAGCGGTACGGCGGCCGACCGAGCTACGAGACGGCCGAGATCCTGGTCAACAAGCGGGGCGACGGCCAACCTCTCCTGGTGATCGTGCCGCCCAGCCGCCCGATGAGGTTCGACGAGCACCACACGCCCCAGGTACACCCCGACTACGCGACAGTCCAGCCCGCGTACCATGCCGCAACCCATGTGTTCGATGCCATCCACCGGTGGAACGAGACTCACCAGGAGGCCATCTCGGCCATCGAGGTGAGCCTTCCCCTCCTCGGTCTGGACGATCCGGGGGACGAGTCGAGCCCTCGTTCCTTCGACAGGGCGCTCAGAGAACACCGCGCCAGGTTCACATAGCCGGGGGAACTCCAACTCAATGGCCGTGCCCTACTTGTACCGTCACATCTCAGGGCCTTGGGGTCTACTCGTCCACCTGACTGCTTCGGCCCGGTTCACCCAACTCCCCGGGCCCGGGATTCGGGTTTCGGACGGCCTGTCTCTGGAAGTTCAGGATCGGAACGCCACGGAGGATGACCAGGAGCAGTTTGTCCGAGGGCTGCGTCACGCTGCCCCGGAGATCGGAACCGCCGTGGGTACGGAGCACCATGTGACGGTCACGGTCGAGCGCCTCGTCCACCCGCTCACCGACTACCAGCCCGAGGCGGCGGCCCTGGCCATCCTCGGCTGGGCCGCCGAGCACTTCCGCTTCCGTGGGATGCGGATCTACCGCAGTGTGTGGCTGGCCGTGCCCAGTGGCACGTACTGGCAGGACGCGGCCTGGCTCGGGGCGGGAGTAGACCTGTCCGGGCCGGTCCTGGCAGAGCGGTGTCCGACGGGGGTGCTGATCGAGGTCCACGAACTCTCCTATCCGCTGGCGGACTACCGATCGGAGGTTGCGGCGCTGGTCAGGGCCGGTTGGCTGCGGGGGGAGTCCGACCTTCCCCCCACCGGGGCGGAGGTCGGTGCGTCGCCGGAGGGCTTCGTGCGCTTACATCACCGGGTAGCGGCGGAGGCCGCGAGGGCCTGCGCCGGCCCTCGGTACCACCCGGCGATGCCCGCCTGGTTCGCCTGTGAACGATGCCGCTCCGTCGTCCGGGGCATCCGAGCTGTCGCTACTGCAACCGGCGCACATAGCCGCACGTGGGTTTCAACGGGCGCATCGGCAATTACTCACCGTCTCGTCAGGAGCAGGAGATCGAGACGTTCCCCTGGACGGGGGCGCTTTCGCCCGCTGCCGGCTGGGTGGCATCGACGATGTCCGAAGGACCTGAGCAGAAGTCGATCGGATACAGGTCCGCTTCGCTGACCTGCTCGGTAGCTGACTCGACGGTCTCCCCCACCACATCGGGGACGACTGTCTGTTCGAGCATGTCGGCCGGCGCCAGAACCGTGAGTGTGACCACCGAGCCGGTAGGAGCCATCTCGCCAGCCGACGGGCTCTGCTCGAGCACCGAACCCGGCAGTCCGTCGACGTATCGGGTGTGGTATTCGCGGTCGACCGTGAAGCCGGCGTCCTCGAGTACCTGTCGGGCCTCCTCGTACTGTTGGCCCAAGCGTGCGACCGCTGGCACTTCCACGCTGGCGGCGGGGTCGCCCTCGCGGATGTCCGCGGTCGCGTCGGCACCGTCCTCTGGTTCCTCTTCCGCCCCCGTCTCCTGCTCGTTCTCTGGTGATTCCTGCTCCTGGCCGGCGCCACCATCGACAGATTCAGCGGTGCTGTTACAAGCGCTCAGCATGAGTGCCGCTATCACCGCGGCAGGCAGGGCCAAACGTATCGACCTGGCCACGAAGTTCCCCCCTCAGGAGCCAACAGGTGGGCACACGGTATCGACGGCGGAACCCGGCCAGGCATCACCAGAGGCGGCACCACTGGCGAGACACGGTTTTCGTGAAGGCCATCGTTGACGCGTGTGTCACTGCGTGATTGCTCCGTCGGCGTGTGACGGCCTCTCAAAGCGCCGCACTTCGGGCGATCCGTGCCGCGTCGGCCGTCACACGTATCCACCCACCTCACCACTTGCTCAACGAGTTCACCTCAGCCACGACACAGAATCGATCACCAACGCGTTCAACTGTGGAGCAGCTACCGAGCGCCGACATCACGGTGCGGCCTCGAACGCGCCACGCACGCACACGCCGAACGCCCCGCGGCCGTCACATCCAGGCCGTCGAGCCGTCCGGGCGGGTGGGGACGCGGCGGTGCCAGTCGGTCCAGTCGTCCTGTTCCAGGGCGGACTCGTCGATCGCGACGCCCCAGCCGGGGCGGTCGGGGCGGAGGGTGAGGTGGCCGTCGATCGGGAGGTAGGGGTCGGGGCACCAGGTCGTGTCGTCCGGTTTGTACTCGAGGATCGAGAAGTTGGTGGTGGCCGCGGCGAAGTGGAGGTTGGCCGCGGTGGCGAGGGGGCCGAGGGGGTTGTGGGGGGCGACGGGGACGTAGTGGGCGTCGGCGACGGCGGCGATCCTCGTCAGCTGGGTGAGGCCGCCGACCACGCAGACGTCGGGTTGGACGATGTCGGCGCCGCCCGCCGCCAGGAGGGCGAGGAACTCGTGGGGTGAGTAGAGGCATTCGCCGGTGGCCAGCGGGACGGTGATCTCGGAGCGGATCCTGGACCAGGCCGGGAGGTGCTCGGGGCGGACCGGCTCCTCGAGGAAGAGCGGCTGGTGGGGGGCGAGCGCGGCGCCGAGGTCGACGGCCTGGCGGGGTTCCCACAGCACGGCGTGGGCGTCGAACGCGAAGTCCCACTCGGCGGGGTGCGCGGCGCGGAGGTCGCCGAAGTAGTCGCCCAGTTCGCGGGCCAGCAGCCCGAAGCGGGTGCGGTGCGGGTCGCGGCGGTAGGGGCTGAGCTTGAACGCGGTGAAGCCGAAGCGTTCGTGCAACGCGGCCGTGGTGTCGCGGAGTTCGGCGACGTCGGGGGCGTTGTAGAGGCCGGCGTAGACGCGCACCCGGTCGCGGACGGCGCCGCCGAGCAGCCGGTAGACGGGCACGTCGAGGGCCTTGGCCGCGATGTCCCACAGCGCGTGGTCGACGGCGGCGATGGCGGCCAGCCCGAGGGCGCCCTGGGGGAAGCGGCTGGACTGGAGCAGGAACTGGTTGACGCGGGGCGGGGAGCTGGCGTCCATGCCCCTGATCTGCCCGAAGAGGTAGTCGAGCAGCGGGGGGTAGGCGAGGTCGGGGCCGTGGTTGTAGACCTCGGACCAGCCGTCGAGGCCGTCGTCCGTGGTGATCCTGACCAGGACCCGCGGCCGGTCGCCGACGCGCTGCCGGTAGGTGCGGAGGGAGTCGATCTTCACGCGGCGGGCTCCTGGGCGATCTCGGGGGCGGTGACGACGGGTTTGATACGGACCCAGAACAGGTAGATCGAGGCGCTGACCAGGCAGCAGGCGGCGGAGCCGACCAGGGGGCCGACGTAGGAGCCGCCGCTGGTGGTGAGGAACAGGCCGATGGCGATCGGGCTGACGAGGTTGCCGACCTGGGAGCCGAAGTTCTGGAAGCCGGCGACGGCGCCGACGTGGTCGGTGGAGCCGGCGATCTCGGCCGGCAGGCTGAGGACCGCGGCGCCGGCGAACGAGTGCGCCGCGCTGCTGACGGTGAGCAGGACCATCAGGAGGAGGTTGCTGTCGATGAACGGGGCGAAGCCGATGACGGCGCTGATCCCGAGCCCGGAGACGATCGGGACCTTGCGGGCCAGGTTCGGGGAGTGTCCGGCGGCCAGCAGCCGGTCGGAGACGACGCCGCCGAGCACGGTCGCCCCGATGGCGATGAGGGAGGGTATCCAGCCGACCATGCCGAAGTCGGCCTCGGAGAACCCCCGGTCGTCGAGCAGGTAGCTGGGGTACCAGGTGAGGAAGAACGCGCCGGAGAGCGAGCGGAACACGTAGCCGACGGTCAGCGCCCAGACCTGGTTGTCGCCGACCAGGTCGCGCCAGGGGACGTCGATCGGCCCCTCGGCGGCGGCGGTCGGTTCCTGGTCGCGGTCGGAGCGGATGTGGGCCAACTCGGCGGCCGAGACCCGCGGATGGTCCTCGGGGTCGTGGTAGACGGCCAGCCAGCCCACGATCCACAGCAGCCCGGCGAGGCCGATGACGACGAAGGCGAGGCGCCAGCCGCCGAGGAAGGCGAGGCCCGTCACGACCGGGATCGAGAGCGTGGTGCCGATCTGCTGGCCGGTGTCGAACAGGCTTGACGCGAAGGCCCGTTCGCGGCGCGGGAACCAGCGGGAGACGACCTTCACGTTGGCCGGCTGCACGGGTGCCTCGCCGATGCCGAGGCCGAGCCGGAACACCATGACGGAGCCGACGCCGCGGGCCAGGGCGGTGAGCGCCGTCCAGATCGACCACCAGCCGACCGCGACCGGGTAGACGACGCGGGGGCCGAAGCGGTCGAGCAGCCAGCCGGAGGGGATCTGGAACAGGGCGTAGGTCCAGAAGAACGCGGAGAGCATGACGCCCTGGACGGCGTCGCTGATGTGGAACTCGTCCGACATGTAGGGCATGGCCACGCTCAGCGCGGCACGGTCGAGGTAGGCGATGGTGAGGCCGAGCGCCGAGAAGCCGACGATCGTCCAGCGCATGTTGCCGCGCTGGCGGGCGGCGGGGTGGGGGGTGGGGACGGCAGGCGGGATGGCAGGGGAAAGGGGCACCGTGGCTCCAGGGAGTTGGGTAGGCTCCCCCGAGGAGGGAGTGGTTTCGTCCTCTGGTGCGGCCCGGGAACTTGGCGGTGAACGGGCCGCACCTTCATGAGTGGGGTGGGTGAGCGGTTCGGAGACGGCTCAGACGGTGGGGTGGCGTCTGCCGGATTCCATGGGTACGAAGGCCGAAAGAGCGGTCGTTCCTGGCATAGCGGTCCCTCGTATATGACGTACGATGTGCGACGCGACGAAGGTAGGAGCGGCCGACGCATTCGTCAACGCTTCTGACAAACAACGCTTCTGAGAAGAACGTCGGCCCCACCGCTGAGTGTCAGGGTGGGGCCGCGGGGGCGCTGGTCGGCTCAGTGGTCCTTGGGGATGGCGGAGTTGAGCGCCGCGCGGTGGTCTCCGAGGTTGTCCGAGGTGAGGTCGGCGGCCAGCGAGGGGGCGTAGTTGGCGGCGATGTCGCGGAAGGCGGCCAGCGTGGGGGCGTCCATGATCGGGGCGCTGGCGGTGGCGACGGGGACGGTCAGGTAGCTGCCGACGCGTCCGAGTTCGTGGGCGTAGCGACTCATGTCGACCGCGTAGCGGTTGACCATCAGCCGGGTTTCCGGGTCGGGGTGGGAGATCTCGTTGGCTAGGGCCTCGAAGCCGAGGTTGAGGAACTGGTCGGGCTGGTCGAGGAGTTGCTGGTGGCCGGGGGAGCCACGCCAACCCCGGCGGTTCCAGTTGGCGTTGCCGGGGATCTCGTTCTTGGCGGGGAAGCCTCGGTACTCGGAGGTGGGGAACGTCTCCAGCAGCAGGCCGCACAGCGCGCGGGTCTCGGCGAGGGAGTCCGCGGTGTCCTCCGGGATGCCGAAGACGTAGAGGATTTCCGGGACCAGGCCGTGCTCCTCCATGTGGTGGAAGGCGTTGAGCAGGTCGGACCTGAGGGTGTCGGCGTGTTTGCGCATGGCGCGCAGGATCGCGACGGAGGCGGCGCCGTCGGCGCCGAAGCCGAAGCGGTTGAAGCCGGCGCGGAGCACCAGGTCGCGGACGTGGTCCGAGCGCATCGCGGCGTTGTAGGAGTCGGCGCGGGTGAGCGCCCGGAGTCCGATGCTCAGGCCCGGGTGCTGTTCGCGTACCTCGACGATGGCTTCGAGCCGGGAGACCAGCAGTTCGAGGTCGCCGCCCGGCAGGGCCTGTTGGAAGAAGTCGAGCGAGGTGCAGTAGAAGTCGAGCGAGGTGACTCCGGCGCGTTCGGCGAGCCCGATCGCGTTCTCCAGGTGGGCCCGGACGTTGAAGAAGGACTCGCGCTGTCGGGTCTGCGCGCCGCAGAAGCTACAGCCGAAGATGCAGCCCTGACTGAACGGCAGGGTCATCTCGTGGGTGAGGTAGGTCCGCATGTCGGCGGCGGGGAGGCGGTCGAGTTGGGCGCGCAGGTCGATGTCCATGGCGCCGGGGAGCGTGGCGAGCGAGTGCCGCTCGGACTTGAGGGAGCCGGGGAAGATCTGCTCGAACTCGGCACGGGAGAGTTGTTCGACGCCCTGCCCGCCGACGCGGACCCGCTCGGCCGGCAGGCCGCGGACGGACGTGAGGTAGCGGTGGACGCTGGCGGCCGGGGCGATGTTCTGGGCGCCCATGACGGCGATCCCGTAGGAGTCGTAGCCGTCGAGGTCGGCCGCCTCGCGTAGGTCGTGCAACTGGCAGTCGAACAGGACGGGTTCGGCGTGGCCGTGGCGCTCGAGCAACTCGGCGGCGTAGAGCGGCGCGACCGGCAGGAACGGGAGCCGGTCGGGCACGAAGGGGCCGTCGTCCGCCACGTAGTCGTCGTGGACGTAGGGCGGGTGGATCATCAGCGTTCTACCGGCCGGCACACCGGCTAAGGCGATGGGCAGCATGCGCACCCTCCAGACTGGCGTGGTTTACGCCGTTTGACGATGGTCAGGACCGGCTCTATGGCATGTACAGGCCCGATCCGGCCATCGTGCGGGCCCCGTCCCGCGGTTACCGCGCCACCTCGGCGGCCGGCGCCTCGGTCGGCGCGACGGGCCCGGGGCGGCGGCGTCGGGTCACCGTGCCGACCGCGGCGAGCCCGGTGGCGAGCAGGGCGCAGACCAGCGGGACGAGCAGGGCGGCCCGGTAGCCGTCGAGGAGCGCGGCCGGCGATCCCTCGTCGCCGGTGGCGGCGACGTTGACGGCGGTGACGGCCGAGAGGCCGAGCGCCGCGCCGAACTGGAAGGACGTGTAGAGCAGCCCGCCGGCCAGGCCCTGGTCCTCCTCGGCGACGCCCTCGGTGGCGACGATGGTCAGCGGTCCGTAGGCCATCGCGAACGACAGGCTGAGCAGGAGGAAGCTGGGGAGCATCGCGAGGTAGGTCCAGTCCGCGCCGACCGGCAGGAACAGCGCGTAGGCCGCGGTGGCCAGCAGCATGCCGGTGAGGATCACCCGGGCGTTGCCGAACCGCTCGACGAGCCGGGGCACCACGGTCGGCGAGAGCACGGCGTCGGCGCCGATCACCAGCATCGCGAAGCTGGTCTCCAGGGTCGACCAGCCGCGCAGCTCCTGGAGGTAGAGCACCGCGATGAACTGGAAGCCGTAGAAGCCGCCGAGGAGCAGCAGGGCGGTGAGGTTGGCGCGGACCAGCGGTCCCGAGCGCAGCAGGCCGAGGCGGAGCAGCGGGGTGGTGGCCCGGCGTTCGACGAGAACGAAGAGACCGAAGAGCGCGAGGCTGGCGGCGACGGTGGCCACGGTCAGGACCGCGGTGGTGTGGGTGGCGCGCTCGACGCCGAGCACCAGCAGGATGATCGCGGCCGTGACGGTGACGGCACCGGCGACGTCCAGGCGGCGGTCGGCCGGCCGCGACTCGGCCACCCTGGGGACGAGGGTGAGGGCACCGAGCAGGATCACGGCGGAGAGCAGCACCGGGGCGAAGAACACCCAGCGCCAGTCGATCGCGGTCAGGAAGCCGCCGATGACCAGGCCGCAGGAGAAGCCGCCGGCCGCCGTCCCCGAGTAGATCAGCAGGGCGCGGTTGCGGCGCGGGCCCTCCTCGAAGGTGGTGGTGATGATCGACAGGCCGGCCGGGGTCATGAACGCGGCCGAGATCCCGGTGACGAAGCGGGCCAGGATCAGCAGCCAGCCCTCGGTGGCCAGGCCGCCGAGCCCGGAGAAGAGCAGGAAGACGGTGAGCCAGCCGACGAACATCCGGCGCCGCCCGAACAGGTCCGCGGCCCGGCCGCCGAGCAGCATGAACCCGCCGTACCCGAGGACGTAGGCGCTCATCACCCATTGCAGCGAGCTGGTCGACATCCCCAGGTCGTCGCGGATGGCGGGGAGCGCCACGTTGAACATGGCGATGTCGATGCCCTCGAGGAAGATCGCTCCACAGAGCACGAGGAGCAGTCCCCGGGAACGGGAAGAGGACGGTGCGGGCATGGCTGTCTCCTGGAAGGGGGCGCGGTGGGTGGTTACGGAACCGCATGTCGGTTCCCTCTTGTTACCGTCCCGATCCTGCGGCATCCTCGGACGGCGTGGAAGAAGGCACTTTGAAGTCACCGAGTCACTGCGCGGGTACCAGGGACGATTCCGTGTCGCAGTGGGACGTCCGGGAGGGCTGCGAGGTCCGGCAGATCCTCGACCGGGTCGCCGACAAGTGGTCGCTGCTCGTGGTGGCGCTGCTCGACCAGGGCTCGTGGCGGTTCAGCGAGCTGCGCCGCGAGATCGACGGGATCAGTCAGCGCATGCTCACCGTCACGCTCCGCAACCTGGAGCGGGACGGGCTGGTCCTGCGGACGGTCCACCCGGTGGTGCCGCCCCGGGTGGAGTACGAGCTGACGCCGCTCGGCCGCACTCTGCTCACCACCATCCAGGCGCTGGTCGAGTGGACCGAGGCGCACCAGACGGAGGTCGCGGCCGCGCGGGCCGCCTACGACGCGCGCGAGTGAGCGGGACGCGCGGGGTGAGCGGGTTGAGCGGGGCCGGGCCGGGTCAGTCGAACTGCCACTCGCTGCGGGCGTACTCCACGACCACCGGGTCCATCAGGGTGGAGGCGCGGACGTCGTCGCGGGCGCGGCGGTCGACGGGGAAGACGGTGGCGGCGGTGAGCACGTCCTCGTCGAGGAAGCGGAGGGCGGGGGCGTCGGCGGGGAGTCGCAGCCCGGGGGTCGGGCCCGCGCCCAGGGTGGCCAGCGTGAAGCCCCAGTTGCCGAAGCTCGGGACGTCCACCTGGTAGGGGGTGGTGGCGAAGCCGGCCTGCCGGATGCTGGCGTCGATCGACCAGTAGGTGCGCGGGGCGAAGAACGGGGAGCCGGACTGGACGACCACCCGGGCGTCCGGCGCGAGGACGTTGGCCAGCATCGCGTAGAACTCGACCGAGTAGAGCTTGGCGGTCGCCGTGTCCTCGGGGTCGGGGAAGTCGATCAGCACCGCGTCGTAGGGGCCGGTGGCGTCGCGGAGCCAGCCGAAGGCGTCGGCGTTGACGACGTCGACCCGGGGGTCGGACAGCGAGTCGGCGTTCAGCTCGCGCAACGGACCGTAGTCGGCGGCGAGTTCGGTCATGGCCGGGTCGAGCTCGACCAGGGTGACGTCGGTGACGTCGTCGTAGCGCAGCACCTCGCGCAGCGCCAGGCCGTCGCCGCCGCCCAGGATCAGGACCCGGGCGCGCTCGCCGGCCAACGCCGGGTGCACCAGGGCCTCGTGGTAGCGGTACTCGTCGACCGAGGAGAACTGGAGGTCGCCGTTGAGGAAGAGCCGCAGGTCGGTGTCGCCGGTGAACGCCAGCGAGCGGGTGAGCACGATCTCCTGGTAGGGGGTGCGCTCCGCGTGCGTGATCGGGTCGCGGTAGAGGCGCTGCCTGGCCGTCACCTCGATGTCGTCGGCCATCACGTAGGCCGTGGACAGCACCGCCACGATCGCCGCCATGCCGGCCAGCAGGCCGACCCGCACCAGGCGCCTGGTCTGCCGGCGGAAGATCCACAGCACCACGGCGACGCCGGCCACCGCGTTCACGATGCCGACCACCAGGGCGCCCCTGAGCTGGCCGAAGGTGGGCAGCAGCAGGAGCGGGAAGCAGAGGCCGCCGACCAGCGCGCCCAGGTAGTCGACGGCGAACATGTCGGCGACCGCGCCGCCCGCCTCCTGCCGGCGGATCCGCTGGAGCATCGTCATCAGCAGCGGGATCTCGGCGCCGATCAGCAGGCCGACGACGAAGGCCACCACCACCATCGCCGAGGTGTAGATGCCGAGCACCGCGAACAGCACGTAGAGCAGCAGCACCGAGCAGCCGCCGATCAGCGCCAGGGCCCCCTCGACGACGGCGAAGGCGCCGACCGCGCGGCGTTGCAGCGGCTTGGCCGCCAGCGAGCCGACCCCCATGGCGAACACCATGATGGACAGCACCAGGGAGGTCTGGAAGACGGTGTTGCCGATCAGATAGCCGCCGAGTGCCACCAGCGCCAGCTCGTAGACCAGGCCGCAGGCCGCGCACAGGAAGACGGTGAGCAGCAGCAGGAACCGAGCCAGCCGGGGGCGCGCGATCACGACACCGCCGCGCCGACCATCAGCGCGGTGCCCACGTACATCGCGCCGTGCACCCAGGCGGCGGGGTGCGGGTGGCCGTCCTGGTCCTGCATCACCGCGGCGCCGCGCCGGCCCGGCGTGAGGGCGGCGACCACGGCGAAGACCAGCGTCATCAGCGCCACCCCGGCCAGGCCGTAGAGGGCGGTGGACAGCAGCCCCTCGTCAAGACCGTCCTCGGACTCGCTGGCGCCGATCGCGGACCTGAGCACGATGCCGACGCCCAGCATCTGGCCGGCGAGCAGGATCGAGGCGCCCTTGCTGCGCTCGACCCAGACCTGCTTGGCCAGGTGCCCCGGGGTGAGCAGGTCGAGCGCGACGAAGGCCACCGCCATCACGCCGAAGCCGACGAGTCCGTAGAGCAGGGCCTGGCCGGCCGATTCGAGGATGTCCCCCATGGTGTCGCTGTCCTTTCGCGGAGTGCCTGGAGTTCGCGGAGTGCCTGGAGTTCGTGGAGGTCGTGGAGGTCGTGGAGTGCGTGGCGGTCGTGGAGTGCCGTGCGGAGCCGGTTACTCGCCTACTTGCCGCTGCCTGGGCCGCCGCCCCGGAAGTCGCCGCCGCTGTTACGCTGCGCGGCCGGCCAGCGGTGGCTGACGTGCGAGCTGTAGCGGGAACGTCCCGTCTCGTAGTCGTCGATGTCGATCCGGCTGCCGTCGAGGGCGGCGCCGAAGGGGGTGATCGCCACGATGTCGTCGTCGTAGCGGAGGAAGACCGAGCCCTCGTCCTCGATCCGGTCGATGGCCGCGGTCTCGCGCTCGATCGCGTCGGCCACCCGGGCCGGGAGGTTGTTCCGGTCGAGGAAGAGGTCCTCCCAGTCGGATCCGGAGCGCTCGTAGGTGGACTGGATCCAGCGGCGCGGCACGTCCGGGTCGTCGTCGCCGCTGCCGCAGCCGGTCAGCGGCAGCAGGACGACGAGCGCGGCCGCGGCCATGGCGCTGCGCCTCATGGTTGCTCCAACCTGGTTCTGGTGATCACGAGTTGGTCGGCCTGCGGGTAGGCGTGCCAGGTGCGCCACTCGACGCCGCCGGCCGCCGAGCCCCGGGCCCAGAGCGCGGTGACGGCGTCCGGCGAGCCGGGGAACACCCCGCACAACGCCCCGTCGCGGTCGGCGAGTCGGGCGCGGAGCGTGGCCACCCGGCTGGACAGCTCGGCCGGCGCGCAGTGCTGGACCCGGGAGGTGAACCGGTAACTCCAGCCGTCGAGACGCCGGTTCACGGCAGGGGGCGGGCCGCCGCCCGGCCGTTCAGGGAGGCAGGCCAGGGTCTCCCGCACCGGCCCTGCGAACACCTGGTGCGAGGCGCCGAGCAGGCGCAACTCCACCCCGATGCCGTCGAGTTCGACGAGCGCGATGGCCAGCGCCGGCTGCGCGGGGTCGTCCAGCGAGAACGACAACTGGTCGGCGCTGGTGTCCAGATAGGGAGCCGCCAGGGATATCCCGCTCACGCGCCGCCGCCGGGGTAGATGGTGAGCGTGCCGGTGGGCACCCGCTCGCCGAGCGACGCCTCCCAGTCGCCGACGCCCTGCCCGTCCACGCCCCGCTCATTCAAGAACCGTTCGAAGGCGAGGGCGCGCCCGCCGGGGCCCTCGTAGTCCGCGTACTCCACGCGGCCCGTCGGGGCGAGGCCCGTGGTGCCCTCGGAGCGGTAGCCGGCGGTGCCGTGCTCGGTGCGGCGGTAGGCGACGCCGGCCACCGTGAGGGTGGGCTCGGTGGGCAGCAACCGCGGCTCGCCCAGGTACTCGCGCCACATGACGACCTCGAGGTCGGGGTCCTCCTCGACCGAGATCCACCGCTTGCCTTCGGCGGTGCCGTCCATCGCGTCGACGAAGTGCTCGGACCAGCTGAAGCCGCCCTCGCTCAGCCGCAACGAGCCCCGGACGAAGAGCCGTTCACCCAGGTACTCGACCATGTCCCCGGCCTTCAGCAGCCGGGGGTCCCCCGCCGTGTCGGCGTCCGGCGCGAAGGGGTCACGGGGCACGACGGGCGCGGGCGGCGCGCTCCGGCGCCGCGACCTCAGCAGCAGGACGACGGCCAGCGCCAACGCCACGATTCCAACGATTGCCAGGGCCAGGCCCATTGGCGTCCCCCGTTCGGTACCACAGTTGAACGGGGGACACTATCGCACGCCGTTCGGATCAGCGGTCGATCGGATCAGCCGGATCGGCAGGATCAGCCCGGGGGCGGGACGGGAGGCTGGCCGGGCGGCATGCCGGGCGCCGGCGGAGTCCCGGGGAACGGCGGCTGCGGGTGGGCCCCTGGCTGCGGATACCCAGGGGGTTGCTGCGGGTATCCACCGGGCGGCGGGTAGGCGCCGGGTTGCGGGTACGCGCCGGGCGGTGGGTAGGCCCCGGGCGGGACCTGGCCCTGGGCGTACGCGGCTGGCTGCCGGTTGCCGCGTCGAGTGGCCCACACGATCGCCAGGACGGCCGCCACCACGACGACTCCCACGATCAGCACTATCATCCCCACTGGCGATCTCCCGTTCGATACCACGGTTGAACGGCGGACACTACCGCAGGGCTGTCGGGCTGATCAGCCAGGGGGCGCCATCGGCGGCTGGCCGGGCGGGACCTGGCCCTGGGCCGGCGGCGGGTAGGCGCCCGGTGGGTAGGCCCCGGGCTGCGGAGCGCCGGCGGCCGGCGGGTAGCCGCCGGGCATGGGGTAGCCACCGGGCACGGGGTAGCCGCCGGGCATCGGGCCGGGCATCGGCATCGGCATCGACGCGCCGGGCGGGACCGGGCCCTGGGCGTACTTCGTCTGCTGCCGGGCGCTGAGTTGGCGGACGAAGAGGATCCCCACGATGGCCGCCGCCACGATCACCAGGCCGGTCACAGCGAGCGTGGCGGACTGGCCCTGCAACCGGTCCAGGTCCGTGCGGCTGCCGAGGTCGTCGTTGTCCGGGCCCTGGCTCCGGACGGAGATGTAGAGGACCAGGGTCGCGATCCACAGTGCCCACCAGGCGTTCATCACGCCCCCGCCGGGGTTGGCGCCCCACGGAGTGCTGGCCCGCCAGGCATCGTTGGCGATCTGCTTGGGGAACCAGAAGTTCACCACCGGCGTGAACCAGGCGCCGATCGACCAACCTCGGCCGAGCCGCTGCCCGTTGGGGTCGAACACCTCGGCGTTCGTCCGGATCCGGTAGAACCAGATGATGAACAGGATGCCGGAGGCCAGGAAACTGAGGGCCTGGAGCCCGATGGTGTTGAAGAAGAAGTCCTCGACGTCCTGAGCCTCTTGGAGAGGCGGGAAGTTGCCGTCCTTGATGTCGGTCGCCGTCGCCCACATCCGGAAGGCCGCGATCGCCATCAGGAGGGAGAAGCCGGCGCACACGCCGAGCAACACGCTGACCGCGATGCTCAGGCCCCTGGGGCTGGCGAAGACGGCCGTCGGTCCCATCGGCATCGGGTAGGGGTAGCCGGCGTACGGCGCCATCGGCTGGCCGGGCTGCGGCCCCGGCGGCTGGTACGGATACTGCGGAGGCGGCGGTGCGCCCATGTCTCGTCCCCCCTGACGTGACGGGCCACCAGGACCCGCGAATCGGTCGGAGGCTGACGATAACAGCGAGCGTCGTGGCGACTCGAACGATTCCGGTTCCCCTCGTGGAGCGGACCGGGCGCCTCAGGGTCGTTCGGCGTCCGCTCGGGGGGCCTTGCCGAGGGCGGAAGGGGCAGCGATACCGGAACCCGCGGCGCGGCATGGACAACAGCGCATGCCTGAGCGATCCACTGATCCCCCCGTCCCCGAGCGGTTGCCGAACACTCCACACAGTGGCCGACAACGCATCGATCGGGCGAGCGATTTCGGCGTAGGCTGAAAATCTGTGGTCAGCGCGACGCGTCGCTGCAAAGGAGGTTGCCGGGTGCTGCGCATCCACCTCACCGGGGACGATCTGGCGCGGGTCCGCATCGCGGAGCGGCCCGACCCGATGTGGGAGACGGTACTCAGCTCGCACCGGTTACGCGACCGCCGCGCCCCCCATGTCTACGGCGACTGGCGCGAGCAGTCCCGCCGCCGCGTCGGCGCCCTGCCCGCCACCCTGCGCGCCCTGATCCCGCTCACCGGATACTTCCCCGACTTCCTCAACCCACCCGAGTCCAGCCGGGGTTGGGACGAGGGCATGGAGGCGCTGCGGGCCACCCCGAGCCATCGGCTCGGCGCCGAGATCGAGCGGCTCGACACCAAACAGCCGCTGCCCAGCTGGGTCAGGTCGCTGGCCCGCGGCGACCGGGCCACCCTGGAGCAGCTCGCCGCCGACCTCCAGCGCTACCACCACCGCGCGATCCTCGCCGGCGGCGTCTGGCGCCGCGTCCAGGCCGAGGTGGACGCCGACCGCGCGCTGCGCGTCCGCCACCTGCTGGCCGGCGGCATCGACCGGCTGCTCGACGGGCTGCGCCCGGTGCTGCGGTGGAACCCGCCGGTGCTCGAGTCCGACTACCCCGTCGAGCGCGAGGTGCGCCCCGGCGGCCGCGGCCTGCTGCTGGTGCCGTCCTTCTTCTGCTGGCGGCTGCCCGTCACCTACGCGAGCGCCGACCTGACGCCCGTCCTCGTCTATCCGATCGAACACGCCGCACCCGCGCCCGAGACCGCCACCGCGCTCGGCCGGCTGCTCGGCGTCACCAGGGCCCGGGTGCTGCGCTGCATCGAGAACGGCACCACCACCGGCGAACTCGCCGTGCGCGCCGGGGTGTCGGTCGCCTCGGCCAGCCAGCACGCCCGGGTGCTGCGGGACGCCGGGCTCGTCATGTCGATGCGGCGCGGCAACGAAGTGCTGCACACCCTCACCCCGCACGGCCTCGGCCTGCTGCCCGACCGCTGGCACTGATCCGCCCCTCCCCGCCACGGGGCGGACCGCCTCACGGCCGTTCGGACTCGCCGGCCCAGCGGAAGCGACGCTCCGGCCGGCCGGTGCTGCCGTAACGCAGGCTCACCGCCACCCGCCCGGTGGCCGCGAAGTGCTCCAGATAGCGCCGCGCGCTCACCCGGGAGAGGCCGCTGCGGGCCGCGCACTCCGCCGCCGACAGGTCCTCGTCGCACGCCACCAGCGTGCCGCGGACCAGCTCGGCCGTCTCCTCGGAGAGCCCCTTCGGCAGCCGGGGCGGCGGCATCGCCGCCCCGAACACCCGGTCCACCACGTCCTGCCCCGGCAGCGACGCGATGGCCGCCAACTCCCGCGACCGGCGCGCGTAGTCCCGCAGCCGCTCCTGCAACACCGGCACCTCGAAGGGCTTGATGACGTAGTGCACGGCGCCGCCGCGCAGCGCCCCGCGCACCGTCTCCACCTCCCGGGCCGCCGTGATCACCAGCACGTCCGGCTCGGGGCCGCCGTCCGCCGCCGCGCCACCGCGCAGCTCGCGCAGCACCTCCAGGCCGCTGATGTCCGGCAGATAGATGTCCAACAGCACCAGATCCGGGTGGAGTTCACGCACCGCGGCCAACGCCTCGGCGCCCGTCCTGGCCTCCCCGACCACCTCGAAACCGGGGGTGCGCTCCACCACCTTGCGGTGCAGCCTGGCCACCATGAAGTCGTCGTCGACGATCAGCACCCGGATCACGAGCCCGCCCCCTGCCCCTGTGCCTGCCCCTGCCCTTGTCGCTCAAGGGTTCTCTCCCGCGCGGTGCGCGGCAGCCGCGCGCTGAACTCCGCCCCGCTCACCGTCACTTCGCCACCCCGCCGGGTGCACACCAGCCGGGTGAGCGCCAACCCGAGGCCGCGCCCCGAGTCCCGGTCCGCCGCCTTGGTGGTGAAGCCGTGGCGGAAGATCTCCTCCGCCAACTCGGGCGCCACCCCGGGACCCGAGTCGCGCACCCGCACGGCTATCCCCTCCGCCGACTCCGTCAGCCTCACCTCGACCCAACCCTCTCCGGCCAGTTCCCCGCCGGCCCGGCCCCGCACCGCGTCCAACGCGTTGTCCACCAGATTCCCCACCACCGTCACCAGGTCCGAGGCCAGCGACTCGGGAACCGACCCGAGGTCGCTGTCCGCCGTCAGCCGCAGCGTGCTGCCCTGCTCCGCGGCCAGGCTGGCCTTGGCGATCAGCAGCGCCGCCAACGACGGGTCCGCCACATGGGCGTTGACGTCCGCGCTGCGCTGCGCGTGGGTGCCGCTCACCCCGCGCACGTAGCGTGCCACCTCCGGGTACTCCCGCAACTCCACCAGCCCGGCGATCACGTGCAGATGGTTGGAGAACTCGTGCGCCTGCGCCCGCAGCGTGTCCGTCGCGCTTCGCGTCGCCTCCAACTGCTGCTGCAACGCCGTCAGTTCGGTGAGGTCACGCATCGTGGTCACCGAGCCGGCCGGCTGCCCCCTGGTGACCAGCGGCATCCGGTTGACGGTCAGCACCCGCTCCCCGGTGAACACCACCTGGTCCCGGCCGGTGGCCCGCCCGGTCAGCACGTCGTGCAGCCGGCCGGTGACCCGCAGCTCGGCCAGCGTGCGACCCGGCGCGTCCGCCGGCAGCCGCAGCAGCTCCCGCGCGCTGTCGTTGGCCAGCGTCAGCCTGCCCTGCGCGTCGAGGCCGATCACGCCCTCCTTGATCCCGTGCAGCATCGCCTCCCGGTGCTCGACCAGCGCCGTGATCTCGTCCGGTTCGAGCCCCAGCGTCTGCCGCTTGATCCGCCTGGCCAGCAGGTACGAGCCCACCGCGCCGAGCGCGACGGCGATGCCGAGATAGAGCAGCAGCTCGGGCGTCGCCGTGCGCACCCGCTCCGCGAAGCCGCGGGTGTCGTGGCCGACCGCCACCACCCCCAGCAGCTCGCCGCCCTCGCCGAACACCGGCACGTGCGCCACCAGCGACGTGGTGCCGCCGCCGTCCGTCGTGCTGCCCGTCCACGACCTGCCGTCGAGCACCGTGCTGTCCGCCAGCGGCAGCTCCTCGCCGATGCGCCGCGGATCGGCCGCCGTCAGGATCCGCCGGTCCGCGTCCGTGATCTCCACGTACGAGGCGCTCGACACGCTGCGGGCGCTCTCCGCCGTCGCCTGTAGGATGCCCCGGTGCTCGGGGTCGGCAAGGCCGATCCGCACCGCCTCCTGGGAGGCCACGTTCTCCGCGACGTTCAGCAGCCGGCTGCCCTCGGTCCGGCGGAAGTCCGCGTTGGCCTGCGCGATGGACACCCCGGCGATCACCACGAGCACGACCACGATCAGGCCGAGCTGGAGCGTCAGGAACTGCCTGGCCAGCGACAGCCTGGGCAGCGACAGCCTGGGCAGCGACAGCCTGGGCAGGCGTATCTCGCGGCGCATCGGCGCACCACCTCCTTCGGCTCCCTCGCACGGTCGGATCACTCGGACATCGGACGATACGCTCGGCACTGTCCATCGGACCCTTCGCGAGGTACGTTACGCCGCGTGAAGCCCGCTCCGATATCCCCCGCGATGCTGCCAAACCGGGCACGGGTCACCGGCCTGCTGGCCATCCCGGCCCTGCTGCTGGCCGGCGGCTGCCTCAACGAGCCGCCCAGCGCGCGGCTGCGGGTGATGGTGCCGACGGTGGCCGGCGGCGGCTACGACTTCACCGCCCGCACGTTCGCCATCACGCTGCGCGAGGCCGGGCTCGCCGGCGAGGTCGAGGTGTTCAACCTCACCGGTGGCATGGGCACGGTCGCCATGACCCGGCTGGTCCACGAGTCGGGCAACGACGGGCTGCTCCTCCAGATGGGCCTCGGCCTGGTCGGCAGCCTGCACACCGGCTCGGCCCCGGTGCGGATCGACGACGCGACGCCGCTGGCCAGGCTGGTGGACGAACCCGGCACCATCGTGGTCTCGGCCGCCTCCCCCTACCGGTCGTTCGACGCCCTCCTCGACGACTGGCGACGCGGCCGACTCACCGCCGGCATCGGCTCACTGCCCGGCGGCCCCGACTACCTCGCGCTGATGATGACCGCCGAAGCGGTGGGCCTGCGGCCCCGCGAGGTCACCTTCGACCACTACGACGGCGGCGGCGGGCTGCTCGCCGCGCTCCTCGGCGGCCGGGCCGACGTCATCGTCAGCGGCCTCGGCGAACTCCGCCACGCGGTCGCCGCCGGCGAACTGCGGGTACTCGCCGTCACCGGTTCACGGCGCGTCGCCGGCATCGACGCGCCGACGCTGCGCGAGTGCGGCTACGACGTCGAGATGACCAACTGGCGCGGCCTGCTGGCCCCGCCCGACCTCGCCCCCGACCGCCTCGACCGGTTGCGGGGGCTGCTCGAGCGGCTCCACGAACGGCGGGAGTGGAGGGACGCGCTGCGGGAGAACGGGTGGGGGGACGCGTACCTCGCCGGTGAGGCTTTCGGGGAGTTCCTCGCGTCGGAGACGCGGAGGGTTGGGGCGCTGCTTGACCGTTTGGGCGCGTGAGGTTTTCCCCCACCCACCCGCCCTTTGTTCCGCTGCCGCGTCGCGGGCGCGCTGCGCGCGGGCGGCGGCCCGCGGGGGCCCAACGGCGGCGGAGCCGCCTTGTTGGGGCCTTGGCGGCGGTGTCGGCCTGGCGGCCGTGCCGCGCCCACCCACCCGCCATGGGGGCACCTCCCAGCCGCCAGGCTGGGGGAGGGTGGCCTTGCGCGGCAGCGGGCCTGCGGCCCGGCGGCGTAGCCGCCGTGGGCCGGGCCCGCGCCCAGGGCGGAGCCCCGAGGGGCCGGGCGGCGCAGCCGCGGTTGTTTGCGCCCTGCGGGCGTGCCGCGCCCACC
>NZ_BAAGPR010000079.1:0-35735 GCF_054783955.1 Streptomyces mayteni
CGGCTCACCGCCGGCACCGCCCAGGACGCGCTCCGCGTCCCCTATCTGCTGCGGCTCCTGCACGAGTTGCGCTACCACGGCGAACGCGCCGGCGACCCGGACGCCGACTACTACGCCGACCTCACCTGGATCTCGCTCCGGGAGTTCGTCTCCACCCAGGAAGGGAGCCCGCGCGGTTGACCGAGTCGAGTACCGAGCCGAGCAACGTCGTCGAGTGCCACTTCGAGTTCGGCGGCTTCGACCACCGCTTCGTCAAGGGCGGCATCTCCGTCTACCTCTGGAACCTCAGCCGGGCCCTGCGCGACCGCGGCCTGGCCGTCAGCGGCCTCACCGCCGCCCACGGCACCGTCCCCGAGCTGCGCCGCCACCACGACGTCACCGACCTCGGACACGTCGACACCATCGATGTGGAGATTCCGCTCGACCCCGCCGTCTGGCCAGAACACGGCCCGGCCGCCCGGATCACCGCCGAGGTCACCGCCCACCGGATCACCGTGGACGGCGTCGAGGTGGTGCTGCTCGCCGGCGGGCCGCTCGACGAGCACCCCGAGACGTTCTACCCGCCCTACGAGTCCAAGGGCCGCGACCTCGGCTTCCTCAAGCCGCTGCTCTTCCAACTGGCCGCCACCCGCCACCTGATCCGCACCATGCCCCCCGGCACCGTCGTCCACCTCCACGAGCCCTACTACCACTACCTGATGCCGGCCCCGCTGCGGCGGGCCGGCGCCGAGACCGTCTGCACCGTGCAGAGCAACATGCCGGTCAACAAGAAGGTGTACGGCCCGGAGGCCCGCGCCCTGCTCCGCTACCTGGGCGCCGACGAGACGCCCGCCGCCGGCCTCGCCGACCCGCCGCTCGAGAGCCCGCTGGAGCGGGCGATGCGCGGCTACCTGCCGGCCACCCACCTCTACAACGAGTACCCCGAGCGCCCGGGACACGACTACGTCAGCGGCCTCGCGCTGGTCGCCAGGACCGCCTCCGCCCTCGACTTCCTCTCGCCCGGCCAGCTCGAACACGTGACGACCCAGCGCGACACGCCGGCCCAGGCGCTCTTCCAACGCCTCCGGGTGCGCCGGGAACTCGACCTGGCCGCCGACCGGTTGGTGGTCGGCGGCTGCGCCGTCGGCCCCGCCTGGCTGGCCGCGGACCGCGCCCGCGTCGACCGGGCCGCCGTGCTGCGCCGCCACGGCCTCGACCCGGCGCGGCCCACGATCTACCACAACGCCCGGTACGCCATCCACCACAAGGGGCAGCGCGAGTTGGCCCGCGCGCTGCGCCGACTCCTCGACGGGGGACGGCGGTTCAACGCCGTGCTGCACTGCCTCAGCCCGCTGCCGCTGACCGACCCCGAGCTGACCGGGCTCGCCGAGGCCCACCCGGGCGCCGTCTGGCTCTCCACCGAGCCGGTCCCCGAGGCAGAGCTGATCGAGCTGGCCTGCGCCGCCGAACTCTGCCTGTTCCCCTCGAAGTTCGAGATGGACACCTTCCTGCTCGCCATGGGCGAGGCGATGGCCTGCGGCGCGGTGCCCGTCGCCACCGCCCAACTCGGCATGGCCCACTTCGGTCACGCCAGGCCCCCCGACCACCCCGAGGCCACCGGCGCCGCGCTGCCCCGCTCCTTCCGCGCCGACGACCCCGCCCTGGTGGCCGCCATCGAGGCCCAGGTCGACCGGCTGCTCGCGGCGCCGCCCGAGGAGCTGGCCAGGCTGCGGGCCAACGCCGTCCGCACCGCGCGCGGCTTCACCTGGAAGCGGGTCGCCGCCACCTTCCACGCCGTCTTCGCCGGCGTCCGCGCCGGCACCCTCACCCCGCACCGCCCGGCCCCCGCGCCCGCCGCGCCCGCGCCCGGCACCGGCACCGTGGAACCGGCGGGCCAGGACGGTTGGCGGATCGCCTACCGCGCCGCCGACGCCAGGACGGTGGACGTGGTGCGCTCCACCACGACATGGCCGCTGACCGCCGACCCGACCGGCGCCTTCACCGGTACGGTGCCGGCAGCCGCCGAGCCGGCGGTCGCGCTGCTCGTCACCCGCGCCGACGGCCGGGTCGGCTGGGCCGCGCTCGACGCGCCGAGCCGGGCGCCGCAGCAGAGGGACGACACGTGACCGACCGAAGCCCCAGGACGCAGTTCGACATGTTCGTGATCGGGGGAGTGGGCGTGGACACCATCGTCCGCGTCCCCGAACTCCCGCTCCCCGTCCGGGACTCCATCATGGTGCCGCCCATCGAGCGGTACGTCGCCCACACCGGCAACGGCGTCGCGCTCGGCTGCCACCACCTCGGCCTGCGCACCCACCTCGCCGACGTGATCGGCGCCGACTACGAGGGCGAGCTGATCACCGAGAGCTACGCCAGGATCGGGCTCTCCTTCGACCACCGGATCCACCCGAGCGGCACCCGACGCAGCGTCAACCTGGTGGACAGGCACGGCCACCGGCTCTCCCTCTACGACGCCAGGCACCCCGTCGGGATGGCCGTCGACCCCGACCTCTACCGGCCGGCGCTCGGCCGCGCCGGGCACGTCCACGTCTCCATCATGGACTGGGCGCGGCACGCCCTGGCCGAGGCCGTCGCCGCCCGCGTCCCCACCTCGACCGACCTGCACGACTGGGACGGCGAGAGCGAGTACCACCGCGACTTCGCCTACGGCGCCGACCTGGTCTTCGTCTCCACCGCGGCGCTCGGCGACCGCACCGAGGACGTCGCCCGCGCCATCCTCGCCAAGGGCCGGGCCGCCGCCGTGGTCGCCATGGCCGGCGGCGAGGGCAGCCACCTGGCGCTGCCAGGACAGCCGCTGCGCCGGCTGCCGGCCGCGCCGGTGCCCGGCGGCCGGGTGGTCGACACCAACGGCGCCGGCGACAGCTACGTCGCCGGCTTCCTGTACGCCCGACTCGGCGGCGCCGACTGGCCGACCGCCATGCGGGCCGGCTCGGCGGCCGGCGCGCACGCCTGCGCCACCGCAGGCACCCACACCTCCTTCATCACCGAGGAGGAGCTCGACAGCGCACTCTCCTGACCCGGAAAGGGAGCCCCATGACCGGCACCCGCACCCCGAACGAGACCCCGACCCCGAGCCCGAACCAGAACCCGATCCTGATCCCGAACGCGGACCGCGACCCGGAACCGGCCGACACACTCACCGCCGACACCGTGATAGTCGGCGCCGGCGCCGCCGGCTGCGTCCTCGCCGCCCGGCTCAGCGAGGACCGGAACCACACCGTGCTGCTCCTCGAAGCCGGCCCTGACCACGGCCCGTTCGACCCCCGGCGCTGGCCCGCCGAGCTGCTCGACGCCCGCTCGGCGGCCCGCGGCCACGACTGGGACCTCGCCGCCCCGCCCTGCTGCGCCCGGGCCCGCGTCGTCGGCGGCTCCTCGGCCCACAACGGCTGCTGGGCCACCCTCGGCGCGGCCGCCGACTACGACGCCTGGCGCCCGCCGTCCGGCGGCGCCATCACCCACGAGGCGCTGCGCCCGCACCTCGCCGAGGCCATGGCCACCCTCCGGGTGCGGTCGGTGCCCTCCGAGGACCAGACCCCCTGGCACCACGCCGTGATCGAGGCGGCCGGCGCCCTCGGCCTGCCGTTCCTGCCGGACGTCAACGCCGACGACGCCAGCGAGGGCATCGGCTGGGTCCCGCTCAACGCGGTCGGCGGCACCCGCTGGCACGCCGCGTTCGCCTACCTCGACCCGGCCCGCGACCGCCCCAACCTGCGCGTCCTGCCCGACACCCACGCCGACCGGCTGCTGTTCGCCGGCGACCGCGCCACCGGCCTGGCCGCCGTCCACGCCGGCCGCCCGCTCACCGTGCGGGCCGGCAGAGTGGTGCTCGCCTGCGGCAGCTACGGCACCCCGCCGCTGCTGATCCGCAGCGGCGTCGGCCCGGAGCCCGAACTGCGCAGGCTTGGCGCCCCTGTGGTGCTGCCGCTGCCCGGGGTGGGGGAGAACCTGACCGACCACGGCTCGCTCGGGCTGATGCTCGACCCGACGAGCGCCCTGGCCGAGCGGATGCCGGACGCCGCCGAGTCCTACTTCGCGCAGAGCGTCGTCAAGGCCCGTTCCAGCCAGGCCGTCGACGACGACTGGGACCTGCACATCGTTCCGTCCGCCGGCCCGGCCGAGGACGCCCAGGGCTTCTACAACGGGCCGCTCTCCGCCGGCCTCTACGTCTTCGTGATGGCCCCCAGGTCCCGCGGCCGGGTCCGTGCCGCCTCCCTCGACCCGACGGCCTCGCCGGAGATCGACCACGGCTTCTTCACCGACCAGGAGGGCCACGACATCCGGGTCGTCCTCGACGGCCTCGACCTGGCCCGCGACCTCGCCGCCGCCGGGCCGCTGGCCGGGCTCGCCGGCGTCAGGCCGACCACCGGGGCCGAGCGCGAGCCGGCCGCCGTCCGGGCCGCCGCCAGCGGCTACTGGCACCCGGTCGGCACCTGCGCCATGGGCCCGGAGGACGACCCGATGGCCGTGGCGGGCCCGGACGGCCGGGTGCACGGCCTCGCCAACGTCCATGTCGCCGACGCCTCGTTGATGCCGGTGATCCCGCGGGCCAACACCCACCTCACCACCGTGGCGGTGGCCTCGCTGCTCGCCCAGCGGCTGACCACGGCGGGGGTGGCGGCCCGATGAGGATCGGACTGCTCTCGCCGAACATGCCGCCGTTCGACTCGCCGGCCGCCACGCGGCTGATCGTCGACCTCGCCGAGCGGCACGGCGTCGAGTCGCTGTGGGTGCCCGAGCACGTCGTGCTGCCCGCCGACCCCCGAACCCCCTACCCCTACGCGGACGACGGCCGGATGCCGGTGCCCGCCGAGTGGCCCTACCCCGACCCGCTCGCCTGGCTCGCCTACGCGGCCGCGCTCAGCCACCGGGTACGTCTGGTCACCGGCATGCTGATCCTGCCGCAGCGCAACCCGGTGGTGCTCGCCAAGGAGGCCGCCACGCTCGACTTCTACTCGGGCGGGCGGCTCGACCTGGGCCTCGGACTCGGTTGGTTCCGCGAGGAGTTCGCCGCCGTGGGCGTGGACTTCGAGGACCGGGCCGCCCGCTTCGAGGAGTACGTGGCCGTGCTGCGCGCCCTGTGGAGCGGCGAGGAGACCTTCGCCGGCCGCTACCACCGCTTCACCAGGGCCCGCTGCCACCCCAAGCCGGCGGGCCGGATCCCGCTGATCCTCGGCGGCCACAGCCGGGCCGCGGCCCGCCGGGCCGGCCGGCTCGCCGACGGCTTCTTCCCGGCCGTCGCCGACCCGGTGCCGCTGTTCGCCGTCTGCCGGGCGGCCGCCGAGGCCGCGGGACGCGACCCGGACGCCATCCAGCTGATCGCCGAGGCCGCCCCGGCCACCCCGGAGCGGGTCGGCGAGCTGGCCGCGCTCGGCGTCACCCGCGCCCTGGTCTACCCGCCGCAGGTGCCGCTCGACGAACTCCCCGACGCCTTCGAGGAGTTCGCCGCGACCCTGCTGCGGCCCGCGGCCGACGTCTGACTCACCCCGCGAGCGGCGCGAGCCCCTCCCGGTCGACGGTCAGCCGTTCGCCGGCCAGCACCAGGCTGTCCCGGACGGTCACCCCGGCCGCCACCGTGGCGCCGGGCAGCACCACGGAGCGCTCCACCAGGGCGCCGGGCTCCACCCGGCCGCCCGGGTGCAGCACGCTGTCGCGCACCGTGGCGCCGTCCGGGGCCGGGCCGCCGAGCAGGCTGCCGGACTCCGGCGCGACGCGCGGCGCCGCGCCCGGCAGGGTGCGCGGCAGCCGCGCGGGCGGCAGCGGGTGCGGCCGGCTCAGCAGCCGAAGCTGCTCCGAGTGGTAGCGCTCGACGGTGCCGATGTCCGCCCAGTAGCCGTCGACCGGGAACGCCGTCACCGCCCGGCCCGCGGCGATCAGTTCGGGCAGCACGTCCCGGCTGATGTCGTGCTGCCAGCCGTCCGCGCCGCGCGCCGCGAGGGTGGCGAGCACCTCGCGCAGCGCCTCGATCCGGAACAGGCAGAAGGCGGTGAACACCAGGTCGGAGGTGGGGTGTTCGGGCTTCTCTACCAGTGCGCGCACCCGCCACAGCTCGTCCACCTCGACCATGCCGAACAGTCGGACGTACCGCCGCTCGATGCGCTGCACGCCGATCGTGCAGTCCGCGCCCGACGCGCGGTGCGCGGCCAGCATCGGCCCGTAGCCGAACAGGTAGACGTGGTCGGCGTGTTGCACCAGCAGATCGCGGGCCCCCGGCGCGAACAGGTACTCCTCGTTCGCCGACAGGGCGTCCGCCGTGCCCCGTTCGGCCGGCCGCTCCGGCAGCCGCCCGCCGGGCCCATATCCGGGACCTGGGCCGCCGCCGGAGCGCAGCAGCGCGTCGTGCGGCCCGAAGTGCAGCCGGGTGCCCGGGTGGTGGTCCCAGTGCCGCAGCAGGTGGTCCACCAGGTCGGACTCGCGGTGCAACGACAGCAGCACCAGCTCGGAGAGGCCGGAGCGCACCGCGTTGGCCAGGCTGAAGTCGACCAGCCGGCAGGACGCCGCGTAGGGCACAAGCGGCTTGCACACCTCGGCCGTCAACGGACCCATCCGCTGCCCGAGACCGCCGGCCAGCAGCGCCCCGCGCACCCCGGGAAGGCTCACCACGTCCGCCCCTCCGCCCGCTCGTTCGGCAGCAACGCCCGCAGCGCGGCGAGCGAGGTGGCCGCGCCCTGCGCGGTGGGCAACAGCGCGTCCTCGTGCTCCACGTAGAGCACGCCCCGGTACCCCTCGTCGAGCAGCGCCGCCACGATCGACGGCCAGGGCAGCTCGCCGGCGCCCAGCGTCCGGAACCGGATCGCCGGGCCAGGGCCGTAGCGCGACCAGCCGGCGCCCGGCGGATCCCCGGGATCGCGCCACCGCTGGAGGTCCTTGGCGTGCACGGCGGCCAGCCGGTCGCCCCAGCCGCGCACCGCTCGCACCGGGTCGTGCCCGGTGGCCGCCAGGTTCGCCGGGTCCACGCAGAGCCCCACGCCGTCCGCCGCCGCGAGCAGCGCCCGGGCGCTCGCCGGATCGTAGGCCACCTGCTTCGGATGCGGTTCCACCACCACCCGTACCCCCGACTCGTCGGCCAGCTCCAGGATCGGGGCCGCGGCCTCGGCCCAGGCGTCCACGTTGTCCTGCCAACTCACCTCGCTGCCCCACCAGGACAGCCAGCGCGCCAGGTCGGGGACGCCCAGCATCAGCCGGGCCAGCGGCGCGCCGAGGCCGGCGGCCAGCCGCACCGTGCCGAGGGCGGCCCGCAGCCCGTGGGCCCGCTTCGCCTCCGGCGGGCCCGGCGACACCGGGTCGGTGTGCGGGCCGTGCGGGCCGAGCAGCAGCTGGGTGTCCCGGCTGTTGCTGACGCAACCCACCTCGACGCCGGCGGCGGCCAGCCGGGCCCGCAGCTCCGCGTGGTGACCGGCGTCCGCCAGCCGGTCGGGGTCGACCAGGCCGAAGGTCGAGTCGGCCGGCAGGTCGACCACCCGCACCCCGTCGCGCGCGGCGGCGGCCAACGCCCCGTCGAGTCCGGCCGGCGCGAACGCCGCCAGACAGAGGCCGAGTTCGATCGGTCCCGCGCTCATCCCGGTACCCCCTCCCGTGTCGTGGGGCCGACGCTCCAGGCCCAGCCCGCCAGCGTCCCTGGCAGCCCGCCCTGGCACGCGCGCAGCGCGGCCAGCACCCGTGCGGCCGGATCGGCCACCGGCTCCGGCGGGCCGGCGGCGCCGAGCTCGGCCACCAGCCGCCGGCCCAGCGCGGCGGCGAACTCCGGGCAGCCGCGGAACACCCCGCCGTTGAGCGCCGCCGTCCAGTCGCCTTCGAGGCCGGCCAGGTCGCGGGCCGCCCGCACCGCGGCCACCAGGTCGTCCAGGGCCCGTGCCACCACCTCGCCGGCCACCGGGTCCCCGGCCAGCCAACAGCGGCACACCACGGGCGCCAGCGCCGCGACGGCCGCCTTGGGGAACGGCCTGGCTGCCAGCTCGCGGGCCAACTCCCGCACCGGGGAGCCGAACTGGGCCGTCAACTCGGCGCCGAGCGCGGTCGGCGCGCCCCGCCCGTCCAGGCCGCGGACGGCCGCCCGCAGCCCGTCGAGGCCGAGCGCGAAGGCGCTGCCCTCGTCGCTGCCCAGGTACTCGCAGCCGCCCACCGACACCGGCGGCCGGGCGCCGTCCGAGGCGACGAAGCCGGAGCCCGTGCCGCACACCACCGCGACCCCGCGGCCGGCGAGTGGGGGAGCGAGCAGCAGCGGCAGCACGTCCCGCGAGACCACCAGCGGCCCGCCGAGGCCGCTCGCCCGCACGCTCGCCGCCAACCGGTCGACGTCGCCCCGCGCGGCGCCGGCGTCCACCGTGGCGGTGGCCAGCCAGCCGCGTGCCGAACCGGCCGCCGCGGAGCCGAGTCCGACCGTCAGATCGTCCAGCAGGCCGCGCAGTTCGCGCTCGGCGGCGTGCTCGCCGACCGAGGCCGGATTGATCGAGCCACGTCTCCACCGTGACCCGTCGTCAAGTAACGCGGTGGTCGAACTACCCCCCGCGTCGATCGCCCAGAACCGCACGTCGGCCAGGTCGCCCATGGTGCCTCCGCCGCTGTCGGTGGCATGTCCATTACCCCACGCTACGAGGCGGCCTGGTTTTGTACCAGGGGCTGCGCGATAGTGGTGTGCGACCTGGATCACAACGGGGTGAACGGAGCGCGGAGTGCGGCTTGGGAACGGCGGGGTGTCGGGGCTCCTCGCGGTAGCCGGCAGTTGGGGCCTCTTCTGGGGCGGCTGGGCGCCGCTGATTCCCCAGATCAAGAACGATCTCGGGCTGAGCGACCAGGAGTTGGGCCTGGCCCTGTTCGCGGTGCCGGTGGGCGCGGTGCCCGCCATGCTGCTCACCGGGCGGCTCGCCAGACGGTTCGGTCACCGGGTGCTGCCCGTGGTGACCGCGATCTTCGCCGGCAGCGTGTTCGTCGTCGGGCTGGCCCCCGACCGGGTGACGTTCACCGCGGCCCTGCTGCTGGTCGGCGGCGCCAGCGGCGCGATCGAGGTCGCGCTCAACGCCACCACCGCGGCCCACGAGGCCCGCGACGGCGCCCGGCTCTTCAACAAGGTGCACGCCGTCACCCCGTTGGTGATGGTGCTGGCCGCCCCCTCCGTGGGCCTGGCCCGCGAACTCGGCGCCTCCAAGCTGGCCGTGCTCACCGTGATCGCCCTGCTGGTCGCCGCCAGCGCGGCCCTCGCCGTCGACCCGGAAGGCTGGCGCGAACCCGAGCCCACCGGCGCCGACCGCCGCCGCCAGCCCACCCGCGGCCCCCGGCTGATCACCGGCCCGCTGCTGGTGATCGGCGCGATCGGCGCCGTCGTCCTCTTCATGGAGAACGCCGTCGAGCAGTGGGGAGCCATCCACCTGGAGGACCAGCTCGACACCGGGCCGCTGCTCGCCAGCTTCGGCCCCGCCGCCTACATGGCCGGGCTCTCCGGCGGCCGGATGCTCGCCCAGTGGCGCGGCGCCCGCCTCGGCGAGCGCACCCTGGTGACCCTCGGCGGCGCGCTCGGCGGCCTCGGCATCGCCGGCGCCGCGATGGCCGGCACCCCGGCCGTCGCCCTGGTCGGCTTCGCGATCGCCGGCATCGGTCTCGCGCCCGTGCTGCCCACGCTGCTCGCCGCGGCCGGCCGCGCCGCGGGCCAGGGCCAACGCGCCACCATCATCTCCGCCGTCACCACGGCCTCCTACGCCGGGTTCCTCTCCAGCCCGCCGCTGGTCGGCAGCCTCGCCGGCTGGCTCAGCCTGCCCACCGCGCTCGGCCTGGTCGCGGCCGGCGGCCTCCTCGTCATCCTCGCCGCCCGCGGCACCCGCCTGCTGGCCCCTCAGGCCGGGGCGGCCCAAGCGGGAGCCCTGGTGTGAGCGGCCCGGCGCTGAACGGCCCCGGCGCCGACGGGCTCGGTGCCGGCCGCCAGGTGGCCCGCGAGCCAGGTGTCAGCCGCCTCGACGCCGGCGCCTCGGGTGCCAGCGGCCCCGGTGCCAGCCGACCGGGGGTCGGTGGGTCGAGTGTTGGCGGACCCGGTGTCCTCGGCCTGGGGGGCTACGCCCCCGGTGCCGGTGGGGCCAGTGCCGGCCGCCCCGACGTCGGCTGGCCGAACGTCCCAGCCCCCGACGCCAGTTGCCCTGGAGCGAGCCGGCCGGAGGGTGGCCCCGGCGCGAGCGCCCCCCGTGTCGGTCGCTTCGACGCCGGCGGGCCAGGGGCCAGCCGCCTCCGCGTCAGTGGCCCTGGCGTCAGCGGGCCGAGGGCCGGCGCCCCCGGTACCAGCGGTCCCGACATCGGCGGGCCGGGCGTCGGCGCCTCCGGTGTCGTCGGCCCGGAGGGCTGCGCCCCCGGTGCCGGTGGACCCGATGCCAGCCGGCCCGGTGCGAGCCGGCCGGAGGGTGGCCCCGGCGCGAGCGCCCCACGTGTCGGTCGCTTCGACGCCGGCGGGCCAGGGGCCAGTGGCCCTGGTGCCGGTGGGCCGAATGCTGGCGGCCCCGGCGCCAGCCGCTCCGACGCCGGCGGGCCGAACCTCGGCGCCCCCGGCGCCGGTGGGCCGGGGGCCAGCCGTCCCGGCGGCAGCGGACCGGGGCGCTGCCCCGGCGCGACCGATCCCGGTCCCGGCGCCTCCGACGCCGGACCGGCAGGCGCCAGCCGACCGGGGCGTGGCCCCGGCGCGATCGCACCCGGCGCCGATGCCTCCGATCCTGGTGGGCCAGGCGCCAGCCGCTCCGGCGCTAGCCGTCCCGGCGCCGGGAGCCGGGTCCTGGTGGTCGGTGCCGGCTATCTCGCCGGCCACGTGGGGCGGCGGCTCGCCGCGCTCGGGCACCGGCCGGTGCTCAGTTCCCGGCACCGGCCCGACACCCCCGGCACTCGCGGCCTCGACTGGCTGCCCGCCGACGTCGTCGACCCCGACTCGCTCACCCGGCTGCTCGCCACCGCCCGCGCCGACACCGTCGTCACCGTGCACGGCCCGTCCGACATCACCTGGTGCGAGGCCAACCCCGGCCTGGCGGACGCCGCCCACCACGGCGGTGCCCGCCGGCTCGCCGCGTTGCTCGACGGCCGCCGGGCGCTGATGATCTCCACCGACAACGTCTTCCCCGGCGACCGCACCAGCTACGGCGAGTCCGACCCCACCGCGCCCGCCAACGCCTACGGCCGCGCCAAGCTCGCCGCCGAGCAGGCACTGCTCGCCACCGGCAACGCCCTGGCCCTCCGCGTCAGCCTGGTCTACGGCTGGGACCGGGCCGGCCTGCGGCCCAACTTCTTCACCACCAGCGCGCTCCGCCTCGCCGCAGGGGAGCCCGTCGCCGTGCCCGACGACCACTGGAACACCCCGGTGCTCGCCGACGACGTCGCCGCCTGGACGGCGGCCCTGCTCCTCACCGAGCACACCGGCGTGCTCCACCTCGGCGGGCCGCGGCGGCTCAGCCGGCTCGACTGGGCCCGGCACATCGCCCGCGCCCAGGGCGCCGACCCCGCGCTGGCCCGCGCCGCGCCCCGGGACGACACCGCCTACGCCTGCCGCCCCCGCAACGCCTGCCTGCACAGCGAACGCGCCGCCACCATCCCCGAACTCCGAGGGCTCGAACCGGTCGACGTCCTCGACGCCAGCACCCGGCTCATCGCCGCGGGAGAGGAGCCGCCATGACCGACCGCCATCTGTTCCTGGCGAGCAAGCGGGCCGCCGTCACCTACGCCCCAGAGCCGGACACCGGGAGACTCCGCCCCTGGCTGGCGCCCGGCGGCACCGGCAACGTGGTGGCGGAACAGGCCGGCGTGCTCGACGTGTCCTGGATCGCCAGCGCCGACACCGACGACGACCACCGCGCCGCCCGCGAGAACCCCGCGGGCCTGACCCTCGCCCTCAGCTCGGGCCGCGACATCCGGATCCGGCTGCTGCGCCACGACCGCGAGACCTTCGACGTCGTGCAGAACCACCTCACCGCCGAGCTGCTGTGGGCCGCCAACAACTACGGCTGGGACCGCTGGACCACCCCCGCCTTCGACGACGCGACGCACGCCGCCATGGGCCGGTTCGCCGAGTTCACCGACGACTTCGCCCGCGCCCTGCTCGACTCCTCGGCCGACACCCCCGAGCCGTCCTACCTGGTGCACGACTACCAACTCGTCGGCGTCCCCGCCCGGTTGCGGGCCGCCCGCCCCGACGCGCCGATCCTGCTCTTCGTCCACATACCGTGGCCCTCCCCCGACTACTGGCGCATCCTCCCCAAGGCCATGCGCACCGGTCTGCTGGAGGGCATGCTCCCCGCCACCACCATCGGCTTCTTCGCCGACCGCTGGTGCCGCAACTTCCTCGACTGCGTGGCCGACCTGCTGCCGGACGCCCGCGTCGACCGCGAGGCCGGCGTCGTCCACTGGCGCGGCCACCGCTGCCGGGTCCGCACCATGCCGCTCGGCTACAGCCCGCTCACCCTCGAAGGGCGCGACCCCAAGCTCCCCGACGGCATCGCCGACTGGGCGGGCGACGCCCCGCTCGTCGTGCACAGCGGCCGTACCGACCCCATGAAGAACGCCGAACGCGCCGTCCGCGCCTTCGTGGCGGCCCACCGCGCCGAGCCGAGGCTGCGCGGCACCAGGATGCTGGTCAGGATGAACCCCAACCGGCTCTACGTCGAGGCCAACGCCGACTACGTGCGCCGCGTCGAGGAGGCCGTCGACGAGGCCAACGCCCGCCTCGGGGCGGAGACCGTCCGGCTGCACTGCGACAACGAGGTCGACCACACCATCGCCTGCTTCCAGCGCGCCGACCTGCTGATGTTCAACTCCACGGTGGACGGCCAGAACCTCTCCACCTTCGAGGCGCCGCTGGTCAACACCCGCGACGCCGAGGTCATCCTCTCCGAGATGTGCGGCGCCGCCGAGGTGCTGGCGCCCGTCTGCCGCACCGTCAACCCCTTCGACCTGCGCGAGCAGGCCCTCGCCATCGCCGCCGCGCTCACCGCGCCCGCCGCCGAACGCCGCCAGGCCGCCCACCGCCGCCGCGCCGCCGCCCGCCCCTGGACCCTGGAGACCTGGGTGCGCGCCCAGCTCGACGGGCTCGAGGCCGACCACCGCGACCGCCATGCCTGAGCCGGCCCCCGACCCGCGCACCGATCCCCGCACCGAGCCCCCCACCGATCCCCTCACCGACCCCACCCAGGTCGCCCAGTACCAGCTCGGCGACGCCGTGCTGGTCCGCGGCGAGGGCGTGCGCTGCTGGGACAGCACAGGGCGCGAGTACCTGGACTGCGTCTCCGGCACCTTCAACCTCATCCTCGGCCACAACCACCCCGAGGTGATGGCCGCCGTCCGCGCCCAGACCGAGGAGCTGGTCTTCGCCAGCTCCTCCTTCCAGACCGGCCCCACCAACGACGTGATGACCGAGCTGGTCAGGCTCGCCCCGCCCGAGCTCACCCGCGTCAACCTGCGCAGCTCGGGCGGCTCGACCGCCAACGAGGGCGCCGTCAAGATCGCCCAGCACCACACCGGTCGCCGCGACGTCATCGTGCCCTTCCGCGGCCAGGTCGGGCAGACCATGGCCGCCGCCGGCCTCGCCGGGCACAGCAGGATGCGCGCCCCGTTCCCACTGGTGATGCCCGGCGCCCTGCACGTCCCCGACCCCTACTGCTACCGCTGCTTCTACCGCCAGGAGCCCACCACCTGCGGCATGCTGTGCGTCGAGCGGATCGACGACTTCATCACCCACGCCAGCTCCGGCAGCGTCGCCTGCGTGCTGATCGAGCCGATCAGCGGCGTCGGCGGCAACATCGTGCCGCCGCCCGGCTACTTCGCCGAGCTCCGCCGCTTCTGCGACGAACGCGGCATCCTGCTGATCTTCGACGAGGCGCAGACCGGCTTCGGCCGCACCGGCACCATGTTCGCGGCCGAACAGTTCGGCGTCAGCCCGCACCTGATGACCGTCTCCAAGGGCATGACCGGCAGCGGCCTGCCGCTCGCCGCCATCCTCACCGAGGAGCGGATGGCCGGCTGGGACCGCTCGCTGCACGGCTTCACCTACGGTGGCCTCACCCTCTCCGCCGCCGCGGCCGTCAAGACCCTGGAGATCGTCCAAAGGACCGGCTTCCTGGCGAACGTCAGGGCCTGCGGCGCCATTCTCCTCGACCGGCTCAACGACCTGCGCGCCGACCACCCGGTCATCGGCGAGGCCCGCGGCCTCGGCCTGATGCTCGGCGTCGAACTGGTCGAACCGGACGGCGGCAGGGCGGTCGCCGCGACCCACGCCCTGCACCGCGCCCTGCACGCCCGCGGCCTGCTCACCCGGGTCTCGGAACATGGCCAGGGCAACGTGATCGAGCTGCGGCCCCCGCTGATCCTCACCCCCGCCGAGGCCCACCTGATCGCCGACCGCTTCGGCGAGGCCGTGGCGTCGCTCGACTCCCGCTGGCTCTCCGGATGAGAGTCGAACTCGACCCGGCCGGGCCGACGTTGCACACCACCCCGGCACCCCGCCCGGCCGGCGAGCACGCGGCCCTGGTCCGCGTCGAACTCGCCGGTGTCTGCCGCTCCGACCTCAAGGAGATCGCCGGAGTGCGGCCGGGAGTCAGCCAGTTCGGCCACGAACTCGTCGGCACCGTCGAGGAGTCCACCCTCCCCGAGCGGCCTCCCGGCAGCCGGGTCGGCCTCGACCCCAACGTGCCGGTGCGGCGCGGCACCGGCTTCGCCACCACCCTGTGGGTCGCGGGCCCGGCCGCCACCCTGCTCGACGCGCTGCCCAGCCTGCCCCGCCACGCCCCGGCCCGCCGGCTGGTCTTCGGCGAGCCCCTGGCCTGCGCCCACCACTGCCTGACCGCCGCCGCCCGCCACCTCGGCCACCAACTGGCCGGCAGCCGGCTCACCGTGCTGGGCGCCGGTACCGCGGGCGTGCTGATCGCCGCGCTGGCCGGCACCACCGGGGCCGACGTCACCCTCGCCAACCGCAGCGCCGACCGCCTCGACTTCCTGCGCCGCCGCCACGTCCTCGACGCCGTCCTCGCCGAACCGGCCGCGCTGCCGCCCGACGCCGCCGACGTCACCGTCGTCGCCACCAGCTTCGTCCGCCCCGAGGTGCTGCGCCACGCCCTGCGGCTGACCGCGCCCGGCGGCCTCGTGCTGCTCTACGGCGGCACCGCCCCCGGTGACGCCCTCCCCGGGCTCGACTGCGACCTGGACACCGTGCGCCGCCGCGAACTCGCCACCGAGGCCCGCTGGGGCGCCAAACCCCTGCGGATCGGCGGCAGTTACGGCACCAGCCCGGCCGACTACCCGGCCGCCGTCCGGGCCCTCACCGACTCGGCGGCGCTCCGCGTCGAGCGGCTGATCAGCCAGGAGACCACGCTCGACGGACTCCCCGCCCTGCTCAGGGCGCACACCGACGGCCGCCCCCTCGGCAAGACCCTGGTCATTCCCTGACCACCCCCGCGAGCGCCAACACCGCCCCGAGCCCGCGCGGCCGACCGGCCCGCCGCTCCGCAGGCAGCAGGTAGACCGGCATCCCGAGCCGCGCCGCCGCACCGTCCTTCACCGGATCGTCGCCCACGAACAGGGCCCGGCCGGGCGCCACCCCCAACTCCTCGCAGGCCGCCAGGAACAGCTCGGGCTCCGGCTTCACCGCGCCCCGCTCGCAGGAGAGCGCGAAAGAACCCACCAGCTCCGCCACCCCGAGCGCCGCGAACGACGGCCGCACGTCCCAGCCGATGTTGCTCACCACGCCCACACCAAGGCCGGCCCCCGCCAGGCCGCGCAGCACCCCCGCCGCGTCCGGATACGCCGGCCACGAGCCGGGGTCGGCCAGGCACGCGTACACCGCCTCGGCCAGCGCCCCCGGCGCCGCGTCCGCCATCAGCCCCGTCCACACCGCGCGATGCCGCGCGGCGGACCTGTCGCACCCCTCCCGCGCGGTCAGCCCGGCCGGCGAGTCCACCGCCGCCAGCACCCCCGCGATCACCCGCGCCGCGTCGGCGACGCCCAGCGCCACCCCGCGCCGCGCCGCCTGCGCGCACACCCCGGCAGGCGTCAGCACCGAACCGTCGTCGAAGAGCGTTCCCGAGTAGTCGAACAACACGGCGTCGAAGGCGTCGAAGTGTCGAGACACCCAGGAGGCTACCCGCGCGGGCTCGGCACCTCACTCAGAAGCACCTCGCTCAGAAACGACAACACCAGCGGCCCGGCGATCTCCCGGAACTCCTCGAAGTACGCGTGCCGCGCCCCCGGGATCAGCTCCACCCGCGCGCCCGGTATCCGCTCCCCGAGCAGCGGCGCGTTCGCCGCCGGGTTGAACACGTCGTCCGTGCCGTGCACCACCAGCGTCGGCGCGTTGATCGTCGGCAGCACGTCCCACGCGTCGTGCTCCGCGCTCGCCGCCAGGTGCCGCCGCCGCGCGAACGCCGTCATCGCCGGATCGCCCACCGTCTGGTACGGGCCCCGGTGCTCCGCCAGCCACCCCGGCGTGTACATCAGCTCGAGCAGCGCCCGCCCCGCCGCCCGCCGGTCCCGCTGGCCCAGCGCCCGCCGCACCTCGGCGCTCCGCTCGTGCCCGTGCGCCCCGCCGGGCGAGGTGCAGCCGAGCACCAGCGCCCCCACCCGGTCCTGGTGGTCGGCCGCCAGCCACTGCGCGACCCGCCCGCCCATCGACGTCCCGTACACGTGCGCCCGCGCCACCCCCAGCGCGTCGAGCACCGCCACCACGTCCCCGGCGAAGCCCCGGGTGCTGTACGGCTCGTCCGGCGCGTCGCTCGCCCCGGTGCCCCGGTAGTCGAGCGTGATCGTGCGGAACCGCTCCTCGAAGTCCTCCCTGACGCCGTCCCACCAGTGATGGCTGTTGGACTGCCCGGCCAGCAGCACCAACGCCTCGGCGCCCTCGACCCCACCGGTCTGGTAGGCGATGCCCACCCCGTCCCCGGCAACCGCTCTCGACATGGTTCGCACCCCACAGCATCACGGAACGACCCCTCGACCCTAACCGAGCGGCCGTTCGCCCCGTGGGGGAGCTCAGTCGGTGCCGCGGAGCGGACCGAAGCGGGACGGCGTCCGGTGGTCGCCCTGGTCCTCGTGCCAGGCGCAGTCCGCGGCGCGCACGTATCCCGCGCCGTGGTTGAGCAGGAAGAGCCGGCCGCGGTCGGGCTTCCCCACCCGGTCGCCCAGGAGGTCGGCGACCTCCTCAGGACCGGCCTCGTGGATCTCCAGGGGCTCGTAACTCGGCTCCAGCCTCATCAGCGAGACGTTCGGAAAGACGATATCGATCCGAGTCGCGTACTGCTGCGCGTGATAACTGCGCAGCAGCAGCACCGAGTGGCTGACGGAGTACTGCCAGACCTGGAACTTCCTGTCCCAGTTCGCGATCTCTTTCATCATCACCTTCAGGATGCCGGCCTTGGCCACGAGGCGGGCTCGGGCACGTCCACCCGTTGCCCGTTCTCGTAAAAGGAGATGCTATCCCACGAGCGATACTCGCGGCGCACGGCCTCACCCACGTGGTACATCTCGCGCTCCGTGGCGAACCATCTGCCGTCCAGACCGTTCTGGTACGCGTTCATGAACCGCTCGGCCGGGGTACTCCCGCGGAAACCGTCCATCACCACATGCAGGTTGATGTCGGGATCGCGGGTCGCGGACCATACCTGGTGCTCCCAGGTCTGCCAGTCGTCCAGGTAGTGCGTGAAATTGTTTGACTCCGCGAATTCCCGCAGACCGTTCTCCCGAATTCCGAGTGCGACGTTGTACGGGCATGGCGAGAGGCCCAGCGGGTCGGCCCAGGAATAGGGGTTGGAAACATAGGTGGCGGGATTCGGTGCGGGAATGAGGCCGAGCGGATCCTGGGTTATGTAGCGCGCGGTCTCGGGGTCGTAATAGCGGTGGTAGTTGTAATGCAGGCCGGTTTCCGGATCGTGGTACTGGCCGGGAAACCGAAGCGGCGTATAGGCCGTGCCGCTGTCCTGCCAGGCGGTGATTCCCCAGAGGTTCCGGCGTGATCGCCAGGCGACGTCGCCGGTCTCGTCGACGAGTTCGGTGGGCGTGCCGACGAGGTCGCTGACGATCGCGAAGAAACGGTTGTCGATCTCCTCCTGGGACGCCGCGTCCGTGAGGCGTTCGGTCTGCGTGATCGGGTGCAGCCCGTCGTGGTCCCAGGTCAGCGTGACCGGATGGGCGAGATCCCCGGCCGTCGTGGTCTGCTCGGCGACCAGCGGGCCGTCCCAGGTGAAGCGGACCTCCTCCACGACCGAGGTGCCGTCCGCGGCGAGACGCTGCTTCGCGACGCGGCGCCCGAGCGGGTCGTACCGGTAGCGCCACACTGTCCCGTCCGGGGTGATGACGGAGGTGAGCCGGTCCTCGGCGTCCCAGCGGTAGCGCCAGACGTCGGGCTTGCGGGAGAGCCGGATCCGCCGCCGCGAAGTGATGCGCCCCACCTGATCGTGCGCGTAGCGCACGCTTCCGGCGCGGGTGATCCGGGTGCCCCGGTAGACGCGGTCTCCCTGCGCCTCGGGGCCGGCGTGGTCGGTGGGCCACGCCGCGAACGTCTGGTTGCCGCTGGCGTCGTAGGCGTACTTCTCCGACCAGTCCCGGGCCCGCACTTCCGTGACACGACCGGTCCGATCCAGATCGAAGCGCGTCTCCCCGGTCTCCTGGTCGTCGATTCCGGCCAGCAGGCCGTCCGGCCGGTAGTCGTAGGTGCGGCGCTGCACCAGCCCGGCGGAGGAGGTGAGCAGTTGCTCGGCCAGCCGACCGGCGTCGTCCCACTCCCACGCGAGCGTGAGCGAGTCCCCGATGCTCAGGCCCGTCCTGCGGCCGGCCTGGTCGTAACCGAACCTGATGTGGTGACCCGAGGTGTCGAGCGCCGTGGCCCGGCCGGCGGCGTCGTAGGCGTAGATCGCGTGGGCGCCGCTCGGTGTCGTCCGTTCGACTCGGCGTCCGGCCTGGTCGTAGGTGAGGGCCAGGGTCCTACCGTCGACCGTCTCGGCGAGTATCCGCCCCATGACGTCCCGTCGCCAGGTCACCTCGCAGGTCGGGCTCGCGGCACGGATCATGTTGCCGACGGCGTCGTACTCGAAGTCCGTTCGCACGCCGTCCGCGACCTTCGAGGCGAGCCTTCCGAGCGCGTCGAGGCCGAACTCGACCGTCTGACCACCCGCGTTGGTCCGGCCGACGACTCGCCCCGTCGCGTCGCGCCGATAGACGACACGGCGGCCGTCGAAGTCCGTCTCCGCGAGCAGCCATCCCGCCTGGTCGTACTCGTAGGTCCAGGCAAGGCCCCGCGGGTCCTTGACCTTCGTCAGCCGCAGCGACGCGTCGTACCCGAACTCGTATCGCGCGCCGTCCGGACCGGTTCGGGCGGCGAGCACGTCGAAGTGCCCGTACTCGTAGGCCGTCACCAGGCCGGTGGGGTCGGTCTGACGGACGCGGTTGCCCTCGCCGTCGTACTCCTGCGAGATCTCGGTGTCGTCCGGGCGGCGGACTCGGGTGAGCTGTCCGTCGACCGTCCACCACAGGCGTGTCACGGCGCCCGTGGGATCGGTGATCTCGTGAAGACGTCCGAAGGCGTCATACCGGTGCGCGGTCTGGTTTCCCAGGGGATCGGTGATGACCGTCGGCAGTCCGCTCGGGTCGCAGCGCACCAGCGTGGTGGCACCAGCCGGATCCGTGACCGACGTCAGCCCGCCGCGGTCGTCGTAGGTGTACCGCGTCGTGGCACCGGTGGCGTCGGTGACCGACGTGCGGTTGCCGCGCGCGTCGTACTCCCGCCGCCAGGCGGTGACGCCGTCCGGCCTGATGAGGGCGATCGGCTCGCCGGAAGGACCGTACTGGTAGTGAACCGTCCCGCCGCCGGGGCGGGTCACGGCGACCGGGCGCCCGACCGGGTCGTACGCGAAGCGCGTGGTGTGCCCGAGCGGGTCGGTTCGCGCGAGCAGGCCACCATGGGAGTCGTAGTCGCTGCGCAGGACCGAACCGTGGGCGTCGATCTCGGCGATGACGAGGTGGCGTTCGTCGACGACGAAGCGGGTGACGGCCCCCTGCGCCGTGGTGAGGGTGGTGACGTGGGCGTTGGGCCAGTCGGGGTGGGTGCCTTCGTAGTCCAGGCTGAGGGCGAGGTGGCCGGCTTCGCCGCCTTCGGCTGTGCAACGGTCCCGGTCGTCGTAGGTGTAGTGGTAGGTGCGCTGGTTGGTGTCAGTCCAGGAGGTGACGCGGAGCCGGTCGTCGTAGCCGAACCGGAGGGGAAGCCCTGAGGAGTTGGTGACGGCGGTGAGGTTGCCGTCGGTGTAGTCGTAGCGCCGGACGACCGTCTCGCCGAGGGCGAGGGTGGTGACCCGGCCGAGGTGGGTGGTGAGGGTGAGGTGGTAGCCGCCGGAGTGGCGGATCGCGGTGGGGGAGCCCTCGGGGTCGTAGTCGATGTCGACGCGGTTGCCGTTGCGGTCGGATATGCCGAGGAGGCGGCACTCGCCGCGCCCGTCGGGGTGGTTGAAGTGCCGGGTGTGGCCGGTGACCGGGTCGGTGAGCGTGTAGCCGCCACCGACCGCGAGCGTGAGCGGCCACCGCGGCCCGACCTGGGGCGGCACCGGGACGTCCGGCTCCACGGGGTGGGGGTAGGCGAGGATCATGCCGTCCTCAGCGAGGAACACCACGCCGCGGTCGTCGACTTCGAGGTGCTGGTCGAGGGTGGAGGACCAGGAGGGGCCGAACCACCGCCCGGCGCGGTAGCCGGACTGGAGGCGGCGGGTGAAGGCGAACGCGAGAGTGCCGGGCAGCGTCAGGTCGGTCTGCGGCAGGTACATGTGGCCGGTGGCCATGTCCACCGGGTCGGTGCCGCCACTGCGGATGAGGTTCCGACCCCGGGCGTAGGCGGACTGCATGCCGTCCGCGATCATCGTCCGCCCCCGGGTGGCCAGGCCCCGCAGGCCCTGCCCCATGCCGCGCAGGCCCATGGTGCCGAGGGAGCGCATGCCGCGGGCGAGGCCGCCGAGGGTGGTGAGGCCCTTCATGCCCGGGATGCAGTCCAGTGCCGCGAAGGCGACGTCCCACAGGGACGCCCGGCCGTTGGCGTAGTCGTAGAGGGTGTCGGCCAGCACCACCAGGGCGGCGGCGAGGACGACCCAGGCCAGCGGGCCGCCGATGATCATCACGACGATGCCGAGGACGGCGACGACGACCTTGCAGATCTCGACGATGGTGTCCCAGTTCTCGGACACCCAGTGGATCGCGTCCTCCCACCAACGGCGGTTCTGGATGCCGGCGTCGGACGCCTCGTCGATCTCGTCGGAGCAGGCGCGGGCGGCGTCCTCGCGCATCTCCTTGGCCTGCCGGGCGAGTTCACGCGCGGCGGACAGTGCCTCCTCGGCGGAGTCGACCTGACCCTGCGCGTCCGTCTGCGCCTGGCCGGCCGCGGTCGCGTCCCGCGTGGCGGCTCGGACGTCGGCCTCCGAGGGCGGCTCGACGTCGTCGCGTTCGCCCTCGCGTTCCAGGCGGTCGGCCTCGTCACCCGCCCGGGACACCCAGTCCTGCGCGTCGGTCAGCGCCGACTGGGCGGACGACAGGTCGGCTTGGGCGGCGATGGCCCGGTCCAGCGCCCGGTCGGCCATGCCCTGGGCGTTCTCCAGCTTCGGCCAGTACGTCCCCAACGCCCGCGCCGCCAGGTCGTACGACGTCTGGAGCTTCTCCAGATTCCCCGGCACTCCGTCGAACTCCGACCTGAACGCCTCGGCCGACAACCCCGCCCAGTCCATGACGGCCCGGTCCTCGGACATCCCCCGTACCCGGCCCAGCGCCTCGCCGACATCGTCCGCGAACGTCTGAAGCTCGTCCGCCAGCGTTCGAACCTGCTCCGGGTCACCCGGAGTCGGGTCCGAGTCCATGTCGACCGGACTCCAGTCAGACGGCCGCCCCATCCCCCACACCCCTGCGTCTAGCCATGATCAGATCGCGCGATCCGTTCACGTTAGGGAATGGCGGCCCGCGATTCCATAGCGGATGTGTCACAACCGACGCGACCTCGGAAAGGGTGACGTGGTGAGACCGAGGAGGTCCTCGCGACGGCGGTTTTCCGTATCAACAGCCCGGAAAGTGCTCCGAGTAGCACTCCGCACACACATCCGTACCGGACCCGGTGGTGCCCATGAAGATCAGCTACGCCATGCTCCCCGACTACCCGCTGCGCGACTCCCTGGCCTCCATCCGCCTCGCCGACGAGCTCGGCTTCCACGCCTGCTACGCCGCCGACGAGACCTGGCACAAGGACCTCTGGCAGCTCTTCGCCGTCGCGGCCGGCCAGACCAGCCGCATACGCCTCGGGCCCAGCGTCTCCCCGGTGACGCTCCGCGAGCCGAGCCTCATCGCCCAGTCCCTCGCCACCCTCGACGAGCTGTCCGACGGCCGGGCCGAGGGCGTGCTCTCCAGCGGCAACTTCGGCCTGCTCGCCCAGTACGGCATGGACTGGGCCAAGACCCGCCCGCTCACCCGCGTCAAGGAGGCCCTGCACGTCGTCCGCACCCTGCTCGACGACGGCGCCATCACCCACCGCGGCGACTTCTACACCTACGACGGCCTCTTCACCTTCGCCCGCCCCGTCCAGCGGCGGCTGCCGCTGATGCTCGGCGCCATGCGCGGCCCACGCTCGATCGAGGCCGCGGGCGAGCTCTCCGACGGCTGCCACCACGCCCTCAGCTACACGCGCGAGGCGTACGACTACGCCGTCACCCACCTCCGCGCCGGCGCCGAACGCGCCAACAAGGACTGGCGCACCCTCGACATCGGCGCCTGGGTCGTCTTCGCCACCGGCCCCGACTCCTCGGTCGCCAAGGAGGCGGCCCGCAGCATGGTCGGCATCTACGCCTCCTCCATGCCCGCCGAACAGCTACGCCGCAACGGCGTCGACCCCGAGGAACTGGCCCCGATCATCGATGCCATCGCCGCCGGCGACCTGGCCCGCGGCATCGAGCTGACCACCCCCGAGATCGCCGACCGCCTCTCCATCGCCGGCACCCCCGACGAGTGCCTGGCGAAGATCAGGACCGAGCTGGCCCCGGCCGGCGTCAACCACCTGATCTGCGCCATCACCGACCGCGGCCTGGTCCGCGCCTTCACCGGCCGCGACCTCATCGAGGCCGCGGACGTCGACACCCAACTCCGCCTGATCCACGACCACCTGATGCCGGCCCTGGCCTGACGACCGCCGCCCGGTCGGGGGCCGGGCTCACCCCGGCTTCCGATCGGTGTCCCCGGGGGAGCGCCCGGTGATCGTGCCGAGGGTGTCGCGCAGTGAGGCGTCGCCGTTCAATCGGGCGCCGACGTGGCCGTCGGGGCGGACGAGGAGGGCTCCGTGTGGGCCGGTGTCGCAGAGGTCGGCGTACCGGGTCGGGAGTCTCTCGACGCGCAGCGGCCACGGCCCGGTGGGCTGTCGTTCCCAGCGGGTGGGATCCGGGGTGAACAGTGTGAACCACTCGCCGAGTGCGTCGAGCGTGGAGCGGTCGGGGGCCAGCAGGAGGTGCGGCATGCGATGGCCGGGCGCCGCGGTGGGGACGTACTCCGTGCCGCTTTCGGCGGGCGGGATCTCGTCGCCCGCGAGGACCGCTCCCGAGCGGTAGGCGACGCCGAGCACCAGGCCGAGCTGGGCGAAGTACCGGTCGGACCAGGGCAGTTCGACTCGGGTCGGTGCCGCGTCTTCGGCCTCCAGCTGTTCGCGGCGCCGGTTCTGCACGTCGAGCATGAGCTGGGTGTTGGCCACTGCCTGACGGAGGGTGCGGTGGGCGACGGGCCGGCGCTCCGGCTCGTAGCTGTCCAACAGCCCTGGCCCGGCCCATCCCTGGAGCACGCCCGCCAGTTTCCAACAGAGGTTGTGCACGTCGGCGATGCCGGCGTTCATCCCGAGGCCGCCGACGATCGGGATCGCGTGGGCGGCGTCGCCGGCCAGCAGGATCCGTCCGTGGCGCAGGCGTTCGGCGACGAACGCGTTCATCACCCAGTGCTGAACCCGCGACACCTCGGCGCCGACGCCGAGGGCACGCGAGACGAGCGCGGCCCAGTCGACGTGCTCGGCGTCCTCGGGGGTGGGCGCGAACCAGGCCCAGCCGCCCTCCGGGTAGAGCGGCGCGAACAGTCCGTGCGCGGTGAAGTAGACCCCGGCCGGCTGGTCGGCGCACCAGCGGTCGAGATCGGCGTCGAACACGACGGTGGTGAAGTCCGCCATCGCCCCCGGGCCCTCGGTCCCGATCCCCAGCGACTCCCGCACGGTGGAGCCGGCGCCGTCGGCGGCGAGCAGACAGCGGGCCCCGACCCGGAACTCCTCGCCGCTCCGGCGGTCGACGAGGCGGGCCACCACGCCGTCGGTCTCCTCCGCCAGCCCGACGAGTTCGCACCCGAAGCGCACCGGCGCGTCCGCCGCGGCGAGCAGGACGGGTTCCAGCCGATCCTGCGAGGTGACCACGCCGATCACCGGGCTCTCCGGCACCGGGCCGTTGATCCCGACCATCGCCGCCGTGGCGAAGTCCTGGTCGCGCAGGCTGTCGCGGAAGCGGATCCGGCCGTACTCGGGCGCGAACGCGCGCGCCCTGACGGCGGCGTCGAGCCCGAGCTGGCGGAAGACCTCCATCGACCGCACATTGGCCAGCCGCGCCCGGGGGAAGGGCGACAGCTCGCCGTGCCGCTCCACCAGCAGGGTCCGCACGCCCCAGCGCTCGAGCAGCGCCCGGGCCGTGAGCCCGACGGGCCCGGCACCGACGATCAACACCGTGACGTCCACCCGACCCATCTTCCGCACCCGACTGTCGCTGGCAACCGACCACGCTGCCTAGGATCGAGTCATGCCCCTGACGACGGACGACGTGGACCGGTTCGAGGCCGCCAGACCGCGGCTGGCGGCCATCGCCTATCGCCTGCTCGGTTCCGCGAGCGAGGCCGAGGACGCCGTGCAGGAGACGTTCCTGCGCTGGCAGGCAGCCGATGTCCAGCGGATCGAGGTGCCCGCGGCCTGGCTGACGAAGGTCCTCACCAACCTGTGCCTCAACCAGCTCACCTCGGCCCGCTCCCGGCGCGAGACCTATGTGGGTCAGTGGCTCCCCGAGCCGCTGCTCGCCGGGGACCCGATGCTCGGCCCCGCCGACACGGCGGAGCAGCGCGAGGCGGTCTCGTACGCGGTGCTGACCCTCCTGGAGCGGCTCGCCCCCAACGAGCGGGCGGTGTACGTGCTGCGGGAGGCGTTCGACTACCCGCACCGGGAGATCGCCGAGATCCTCGGCATCACCGAGGCCGCCAGCCAGCAGACCCTGCACCGCGCCAAGCGGCACGTCGCGGGCGGCAAGACCCGCGTCGAGATCGACGAGGCCGCCGCCCGGCGGGTCGTCGAGGAGTTCCTGGCGGCCGCCACCAGCGGCCGGACCGAGCCACTCGTGCGGCTGCTCACCGAGGACGCCATCGCGATCGGCGACGGCGGCGGGAAGATCCCGGCCCGCGCCAAGGCATGGGAGGGCGCCACGGTGGTCGCGAAGTTCCTGTGGGGCCTGTTCAAGCCAGGCGAGGCCAAGCGCGCCCTCATCGGCGGCTCGGCCGAGGTCTACGCCACCACCGCCAACGGCGGCCCCGCGGTCGTGGCCGTCGTCGGCGGCCGGGTCATCGGCGTCCTGTGCCTGGAGGTCACCACCGAAGGACTCGCCGCCATCCGCACCCAGGTCAACCCCGACAAGCTCGAACGCGCGACCGAAGTGTGGGCCGCCACCGACCACGGGGAGCCCCTGCTCCACGCCTTCTGACCCCGACCGACCCCGATGTGAGCTGCTTCACACCCTGCTCCTGTCAGGAAACGGCGGGCCGCCCGGTTCAGGTGGCGAACCCCCGCGAGACAGGAGCAGGGAAATGCAGCATCGCATCATCGTCCTCGGAGCCGGCTACACCGGAGCCTCGGCGGCCGGACGCCTGGCCAAGCGGCTGCGCGGCAAGGACGTCGCCATCACCCTCGTCAACGCCGAGCCGGACTTCGTCGAGCGCGTCCGCCTGCACCAGGTGGCGGTCGGTCAGGTCCTCAAGCACCGTCCCCTCGCCGAGATCTTCAAGGGCACCGGAGTGCGACTGAGGCTGGCGGAGGTGACCGGGATCGACGTCGACCGCCGTACCGTCTCGGTCCTCGACGAAGGCGGCGTCGAGGAGCTGACGTACGACACCCTCGTCTACGCCCTCGGCAGCCGCTGGAACGACCAGGGCGTTCCCGGCACCGCCGAGCACGCGCACGAGATCGCCAGCCGCCCGGGAGCGCTGCGGCTGCGCGCCGCCCTGTCCGACCTGCCCCCCGGGCAGCCACTGGTCGTCGTCGGCGGCGGCCTCACCGGCCTGGAGGCGGCGACCGAGATCGCCGAGGCCCGCCCTGACCTCGACGTCTCCCTCGCCGCCCGCGACGGACTCGGCGACTGGCTCGCCCCCAAGGGCCGCCGGCACCTGCGGAACGTCTTCGAGGGGCTCGGCATCGACGTGTGCGAGCACACCGAGGTCACCGCCGTCCGGGCCGACTACGTCAGCACCGCCGAGGGCGAGCCCATCCCGGCCGCGGTCACCGTGTGGACCACGGGCTTCGCCGTCCACCCGATCGCGCAGGCCACCGCCCTGGAGGTCACCGACACCGGCCAGATCGTGGCCGACAGCACCATGCGGTCGGTCTCGCACCCGGAGGTGTACGCCATCGGCGACGCGGCCATGGTGATGGGCGCCGGCGACAAGCCGCTGCGGATGTCGTGCGCCTCGGGCACGCCCACCGCCTGGCTGGCAGCCGACTCCATCGCGGCGCGCCTGACCGGGGGAAAGCTCCCGGGCACCAAGCTCCTCAGGTACTTCAACCAGTGCATCTCACTCGGCCGCAAGGAGGCCCTGATCCAGCGCGTCACCGCCGACGACGTCTCCCTCTCCACGGTGCTGACCGGACGGAAGGCCGCCGTCTACAAGGAGATGATCTGCAAGGCCGCCGCCTGGGGGGTCGCCAACCCGACGCTCGGGATGCCGACCCGGCGCCGCCGCGTCGTGACGTCCACCCCTACGGCTGCTGGTACGTCCCGTACCGAGGCTGCCCCGTCGGCTCGTACACCTGGGCCGTGACCCCGCTCGGCGTCGTCTCGCTGCTCAGCAGCCGCAGCCCGGACGGCGCCCCGCCGTCCGGGAAGAGCCGGCGGCCGCTGCCGACGACCACCGGAGCGATCATCAGCCGCACCTCGTCGACCAACCCGGCGGCCAGCAGCGAACCGCCGAGGCGGGCGCTGCCGTGGATGTGCAACTCCCGCCCCGGCCGCCGCCGCAACTCGGCCACCTGAGCCGGTACATCGCCTGACAGGATCGTGGTCGGCTCCCAGGTGGCCTCGGTCAGCGTCTGTGAGGCGACGTACTTGGGCAGGCCGTTGAGCTTGCTGGCGGCGGGGTCGTCCGGGTCGTCCATCTGCGGCCAGTCGCGTGCGAAGTTGACGTAGGTGCGGCGCCCGAACAGGAACGCGTCCACCTCGTCGAGCCAGCCGGTGACGATCCGCAGGAACTCCTCGTCCAGGTGGGGGACGAGCCAGCCTCCCCGCGTGAACCCGTCGCTCGGGTCCTCCTCCGGGGACCCGGGCCCCTGCGACACGCCGTCCAGCGACAGAAACTCCTGCAGAACCACCTTCACCACGCACCGTCCTTCCACGCCACCGGGGCGCCTGCCGCCCCGGCACGGTGCAGACCACGCGCCACCCGAGAACTCATCGGTCCACCTCGGCCCAGACGTACTTGGTGTGGGCATTGGGCACCACGCACCCCCACCGGCTCGCGAGCCCGTCCACCACCAGCAGCCCACGCCCGCCGAGGGCGTCGGCGGACGACCGGGGGGCGTCCGCCGGCGGCAGCCGGTCGGGCCTGGTGTCCCGCACCTCGACCCGCACCAGGGAGGGACCGAGCGCGAGACTCAGCGCGAAGTCCCGCCCTGGCGTGCGGCCGTGGGTGACGGCGTTGGCGGCCAGCTCGGCCGTGATGGTCGCGACGGCGAACGACGTGGGCGTCGTCCGCTCGATCCCGCACCGGTCGAGCTGCCGCACGACGAGCAGCCGGGCGAGCCGCGCGCCACGGCGCGAGGAGCTGAGCTGGACCCTGAACGAACGGACGGCGTCTGTGTGTTGCGTCTTCACGTGAGTAACCGTCCCGTCGCGCATCGTGAGTGACCAGACTGTGGTCTCGTCTCACGTGGGCCTGTACGGGTCGGCCCCGATTCTGTACGGGTCGCCGGCCGTGACCGTGGTGTGCCGGATGGCGTTGATATGCCAGCGTACGTCGAGACACCGGGGACTGATGTGCATGGGAACCAACCGTCCGAAGACACGGAACGCCGACGACGAGCGCCCGGCCATCTGGGTCGGGTACGGGAAGCTGCTGAAACTCTTCCGCGAGCGGGCCAAGCTGAACCAGCAGCAACTCGCCGACGCCGTCGGGTACTCGCTGGAGCAGGTGGCGTCCATCGAGCAGGGCCGCAGGCCGGCGAAGGAGTCCTTCACGGACGCCGCGGAGCGGGTCCTGAAGACCGGCGGCGTGTTGAAGGCGCTTCAGGACGATGTGGATCTGGCGCGACTGCCGCGCTTCTTCCAGGACTTCGCGGCGCATGAGATCGAGGCGGTGAGCCGTTTCTCGTACGACCCGCTGCTGATCCCGGGGCTGCTACAGACCGAGGACTACGCGCGAACGCTGTTCATGAACCACTGCCCGCCACTCGACGACGAGATGGTGCAGTTGAGTGTCGAAGCGCGCCTGGCGCGACAGAAACTGCTCACCAGGGTGCCGATGGCCGATCTCTGTTTCATCATCGGCGAGTCCGTGCTGCACAACCCCATCGGCGGCGCGGACCTGATGCGTGGACAGTGCGAACGCCTGCTGGAGGCGCAGAAGCAGCGCAACGTCGTGGTCCAGGTGATGCCCGCCATGATCGGGCCGCACCCGGGTCTCAACGGTCCGATGGTCCTGTTGGAGACCTCGAAGCATCGGCGGGTCGGCTACGTCGAGTCCCAGGAGGTCGGAACGCTCGTCACCGCTCCGGGAGATGTCAGCGCCTTCGGGTTGCGATATGGCAAGCTGCGCTCGCAGGCCCTGAACGCCGAGGAGTCTGCGCGACTCATCGAACGCGCGGCAGGAGAGCAATGAATTCCGAACAACTCGCCTGGTTCAAGAGCAGTCACAGTGGATCCGGCGGCGGTGACTGCGTCGAGGTCGCGGTGCCCGCGCGGGTGCTGGTGCGGGATTCCAAGCGCCCGGCGGGGCCGCGGCTTCGGTTCGGCCGGCGGCAGTGGGCCGCCTTCCTCGGTCAGGTGCGTTAGCGCATCGCGTCCGCGACCTCGGTGCGCAACCGGGGCAGCATGTCGTGGAAGATGCCAGGGCACTGCGTGGAGTTGAAGTCCATGTGGCCGTAGAGCTGCGTCGGCACGATGCCGTACTGCTGGCAGACGTAGGCGCAGAGCGTCACCAGGACCTCCCACTGGGCCGTGGGCGGGGTCGCCCCGTCGTGGTAGGCGCCCTCGTTGGCGATGCCGATGGCGTCGTAGTTCTGGCCCGAGGTGTGGGCACCGAGGACGAGGCCGTTGCCGGCGGTGAGGGTGCGCAGGCTCTCGTGGCGGCCCTCGGTGATCCAGCCGCCGCGGCTGACCAGGAAGTGGTAGCCGGTGTCGATCCAGCCGTTGTCGTCCATGTGCAGGCCCTGGACCCAGTGGGCGTGCGAGTGGGCCTGGGCGCGCGAGAAGTCGTTGGTGTTGTCGCTCACCGTGTGGTGCACGATGATCTTGTTCGGCCGGTTGCTGAGCACGTTGATGGTGCCCCGGTTGGGGCGCGCGCCCCAGGCGGCCGTGCTGTCGATGTCGGGTTCGACGGCGGCCGTCGCCGTGGGGGCGGCGGCGTTGGCCGTGCCGGCCATGGAGGCCGTGGCGGTGCCGGCGACGAGGCCGGCGGTGGTCGCGAGGAGGACGCTGCGGCGGGTGGGGCGGGAACCGGACACGATGGCTCCTTCGGGCGGAGGCGTGTGGGGGGAAACGACGAAGGGGCCGGTGGTCGCCGGCCCCTCCGTGGTGTGCGTTACGCGGTGTTGTTCGCCAGGGCGAGCAGCCGATCCCGTGAACCGTTGAACTGGTCGCGGTCGACGTTGCCCGAGATGCCGCTCACCGAGCCGGTACTGGTGTACTGCCAGACCGTGTGGACCCCGAACCCGCCGGGCAGGGTGGGGCTGTTGGCGGTGGTCCAGTGCGCCACCCACAGCGGGCTCTGGCTGGCCATGCCGCTCCAGCTGCCGGTGCAGGTGTTCCACCAGCTGGGGGAGGTGTAGATCACCACGTCGCGGCTGGTCCGCGACTTGTAGGTGTTGTAGAAGTCCTGGATCCACGTCCGCATCTGCGAGGTGGACAGGCCGTAGCACTGGGCGCCGTAGGGGTTGGACTCGATGTCCAGGACGCCGGGGAGCGTCAGGTTGTCGCGGGACCAGGCGCCGCCGTTGGAGGCGAAGAAGTTCGCCTGGGTGGCGCCGCTCGACGCGTTCGGCAGCGCGAAGTGGTACGCGCCGCGGATGACCCCGGCGCCGTGGGCGGCAGGGTAGTTCGCGTTGAAGTTCGGGTCCCGGTAGGTGGTGCCCTCGGTGGCCTTCATCCAGGCGAACTGGATGCCGGCGTTGCGGACCGAGGTCCAGTTGATGCTGCCCTGCCAGCGCGAGACGTCGATGCCCTGGACGCCGTCGGTCGGGGCGAGCGGGACGATGGTGTCCGTGTCCTCGGCGATGGCGCCGCCCTCGTGGGCGAGTTCGCCGGCGCCCATGAACGCCTGGCCATGTCGCAGCTGGCCCACCGAGAGTTCGGTGGGCTCGCCGGCCGGGGGCACGGTGTCGGCCGCGGCGGCGGTGCCCATGGGCGTGATCAGCAGGGCGAGGGTCGCGGCGAGCACGCCGCCGAGCGTCAGTCGGCCCAGGCGCGGTCTGCGGGACCGGGAACGGCGGGACTTCATACTTGCTACCTCCTGGCACGTTGCGAGATGTGTGGGGGTGTATGTGCCACAGCGCGGAGAGACGGCCCGCCGGGAGTGAACCGGGCTGATCGGCGGAGCCGTTGAGCATTCTGTGTGGGGGTTCGTGGGGGTGTGCGCTCCCTGTGTTGGCGTGAGCGCGTCATCAGTGACGCATACAAACCCCTGACAGGTAAAGGGGGTTCGGGATCACTCTGTGGTCCATACCGGTGAAAGTGGCTTTGACCTGGGGCAACGGGCGTAGACTCCGGGAACTTTCGCGCCTGGAAAAGCTGACCGTCAGTTGCCGCCGGCCAGTTCGAAGGCGAGGTCGGGCGAGAACGTGCCGGCTTGGGCGGCGCAGCCGTCGGCCTCGCCAGGGGGCTTGATCCACAGATAGGCCGCTATGGCGGGATCACCCGTCTCGGTGGTGGGGGTCTGGCCGAGCCGGCGGCCGGCCGGGTCGCACCACTCGTCGCCGAGCGGACCGTTGCCGTTCCGGCTGGTGTCGATGACCGCCCGCAGCCGCTCCTCGCCGAGCTCGGCCAGGATCTGCTTCGCGTAGTCGGTCTCGGGGCCTGTGGCACGGAAGTTGGCTATGTTGGTGGCGATGCCGTCGCCGTTCTCCAGCACGCCGGCGGCCGCCAGCCGGGAGGCCATGTCGGCGGGGGAGTGCCAGTTGGAGTGGCCGCCGTCGAAGTAGACCGTGGCGCGCGGGTTGGCGTCGTGGATCGCCTCGGCCGCGCGGTTCAGCGCCGCGAAGCGGGCGTCGCGCTGGTCTTCCGAGAGGCAGTCGGCCAGGGCGATCGAGTCGGGTTCGAGGACGATCACGGCCGGGTCGTCACCCAGGCCGGCGGCGAAGTTCGCCATCGAGGCGTCGTAGCTCGCCAGGTCGGGCACGCCCCCCGAGGATGCGCCGCCGCAGTCGCGGCCCGGCAGCAGATAGCTGACCATGACGGGCACCTCGCCGGCCGCCGCGGCGGCCGTGGTGACGTCGCGGACCCTGGCGGTCACGTCCCGGTCGTGGGTGAACCAGATGCCGAGCGGCTGACTCGCTATCCGGTCGACCAGCAGCTGCCGGCGGCCGTCGCCCCCGTTGTCGGCGATCCACTGCCGGATCTGGTCGGTCGGGTCCGAGAAGAACTCGACGGAGGACGGGGCCTGTTCGGCGTCGTCCCGGTCGGCGCCCGCGTCGGCGTCCCGGTCGGCCTCGTCGTCCTCGGCGCCGCCCTCGTCGGGGGCGGGCGACGTCGGCACCATGCCCTCCTCGGGGTCCGGCGGGCTCATCGACTCCTCGGGATCGGACGGCAGCGAGGAGGAGCGGGCCAGCGGCGAGGGCCCTGGCGACCCGGGCTCGTCGGGACCGACGGCGCCGACGGTCGCCACGATCGCCCCGGTACCGAGGGTCAGTACCCCCGCGAGCGAGGCGCCGAGCAGGATCCGGGAGCGGGGGAGCGGCGGGCGGCGGAAATCAGGGGCCTTGGGAAGACGCACGAGCCGGGATCCTCTCACTGGCCCGTGGACACTCGGGCCTGATATCGACGATGGTTCCCCGCCCCCGCGTGCCGATCGCTGGCGCCGATCATTGCGCGGCTGCTGACGCGCCGTCAATGGGAATCGCCGGCCGTGGCGGGCACTCGCCCGGATGGGTGTTCCCGCCCCAAACGAAACATTTACCATGCCAAAGGGGCACCCCGCTCGTCGAACGGCGGCGCCACCGCCGGGTGGGACCGGCGGGAGGGCGGCACGGCTACGCCGACCGGCTGATTCCGATCTTCGACCGCTGGCACGAGACGGTTCCGGTCCCGGCCGGGCCTCGACGTGTTCCACAACGCGTTCGACGAAGCGCGCCTGCTGCCCGGCGTCGTGGCCCGGCAGCGCGGCGCCGCCGGCCTGTCGCGCACCTGCGCCGGCTGCGCCGACCTCGCCAGGCTGGTCCACCACGTCCGCGACCGGGTCCTGGCGGACGTGGCCCGGCTGAGCGGGACGGCTTCCGTCGCCGAGCGTGACGAGTCCCCGCCACCTCCGTGACATGATCGCGCGGCCGCATGACCCGGCGTGAGCTGGGCAGACGTTCCGCGCCGGTCGGCCTCAATCCCCGTCGCACCGAACGGCCTTGGACACGGAGTGTCGCCTCGGCGGCGGGGCACGGTAGGGAGGTCGAGGACAACGATGTCCACCAACAGCCGGCCGTTGAGCCGGCGCGCCTTCGGGGGACTGGCCGCCGCGGCCACCGCGGCCGCCGGCGGACTGACGGTCGCCGGGTGCGCCGGCCGAGCCGACACCGCGTCCCCGGACGCGCCGCTGCGGATCGTCGCCAACAACCACGTCTGGGCGGAGGCGATCAGGGAGTACTTCGGCGAGTTCGAGGAACTCGTCGGCCGCCGGGTCGTCATGTCGATCCTCACCGCCGACCAGCTGGGCAACAGCTACAACGTCAAGCTCAACGCGTCCGCCACCGACATCGACGTGATGATGCTGCGGCCGCTCCAGGACCTGCTGCTCTTCGCCCACAACGACTGGGTCGCCGACCTCACCGACCTGGTGACCGGCGACCGTGACTACGACTGGTCGGACTTCCAGGAAGCGCCACGCCAGCGCTGCACCGTCGACGACAGGGTGGTGAGCGTCCCGGTGGTGACCGAGCGGCCGGCGCTCTACTACCGCCGGGACCTGGTCGCCGACCTCGGCGGGGCGCCGGCCACCCTGGACGAGCTGATGGCGGTCTCCCTGGAACTGGCCGACCGGCCCAACGACTTCTTCGGCTACGTCGGGCGCGGGCAGCGCAACGGCGCGGTCAGCCAGTGGTCGAGCTTCCTCTACTCGTTCGGCGGCGACTTCACCGTCGACGACCGCTCCGCCATCGCGAGCGACGAGGCGATCGCCGCCTACCGGTACTACGGCGAACTGCTGGAGCGCACCGGCCCGCCGGGCGTCACCAACATGACCCTGGAACAGGCCATGCCGATCTTCGCCCAGGGCAAGGCCGCCTTCTACATCGACGCCGACGCCATCTACACCAACTTCCTCGACCCCACGATCTCCACCGTCCAGGACACCATCGGCTTCGCGCCCTTCCCCGCGGGCCCGGCCGGCGCGCTCGGCTACAACATCCCCTCCTGGTCGCTGTCCATCAACGCGTTCTCGCTGCTCCGCGACGACGCCTGGGAGTTCGTCCGCTGGGCCACGAGCCCCGAGATGGTCGCCCGGATCCAGGCCGATGGCATACCCGGCGCCCGGGCCTCGGCCTGGGCGGACAGCGACACCCTCGGCGCGTTCCCACCCGAACTCGCCGAGACGATGCGGATCGGCGCCGAACGCGGCGTGGACCACGACCGGCCCGAGGTGCTCCAGGTCGGCCGCGCCCGCGACATCGTGGGCCGGCCCCTGGTGGCCGCGGTGCTCGGCCAGGAGGTGGAGCCCGTCGCCCGGGACGCGGACGCCGAGTTCGCCGACTTCCTCGTCCGCGACAACCGCCACCGGGGGATCTGATGACCACCCTCCAGACCACGCCCCGGCAGCGACCGGCCCGCGAAGACGGGCGCGCGGGGCGCCGGCCGCGCTCGTTCGAGCAGGCCAACCGGCGGCTCAAGTGGGCGATGTTGGCGCCGGCGCTGCTCTTCGTCGGCTCGATGATCGTCTTTCCGCTGCTCTTCACCCTCGACCTGGCCTTCAGCGACGCGTTTGGCGCCGTCAACTCCGGCCGCGAGCACATCGGATTCCAGAACTTCGGCGACGCGCTGGGCGACACCCGGCGGTTCTGGCCGGCCGTGCGGCGCACGGTGGTGTTCACCGTCGGTGCCGTGCTGCTGGAGACGGTGCTCGGCCTGGCGCTCGCCATGCTGATGCGGAAGGCGTTCCGCGGCATGCGGTGGGTGCGGGTGATCCTGCTGGTCCCGCTGCTGACCACGCCGGTGGCGATCGGCATCCTGTGGCTGCTGATCCTGGACCCGACCAACGGCATCGCCAACCACCTGCTGGAGTCGGTGGGGTTGCCGCCGCAGGAGTTCCTGGGCTCCGTCAGCCAGTCGCTGCCGACGTTGATGCTGATCGACGTCTGGCAGTGGACCCCGATGATGACGCTGCTGCTCCTCGCCGGCCTCTCCACCCTGCCGGAGGAGCCGGAGGAGGCCGCCCACGTGGACGGGGCCAACGCCTGGCAGCGGTTCCGGCACGTCGTACTGCCGATGCTCTCCACCACCCTCGCCACCGCGTTGGTGCTGCGCTCGGTCGACGCCCTGAAGACGTTCGACCTGCTGTACGCCACCAAGGGCCCGGGCGGCGGCTCCGACTTCGAGGTCGAGACGCTCAACGTCTACGCCTACGGCCTCACCTTCGACTACCTGGAGTACGGACTCGCCTCCGCCGTCCTCGTCCTGTTCACCCTCTTCATCATCGGCGTCGTCCTCGTGCTGCGCCGCCGCGCCGGAAGGGAGTCCGCATGACCACCGTCGACGCCATGGCGGCCCGGGCCAGGCTCCGCCGCCGGCGCGCACTCGGCTGGCTGCGGGGGATCGCCATCGCCCTCGTCTGCCTGGTCTTCGTGCTGCCGGTGGTCTGGATGTTCGCCGCCGCCTTCAAGACCAACGTGCAGGTCACCGACCCGAGCGTGGGGCTGTTCTTCGAACCGACCCTGGCCAACTTCCGCGCGGTGCTCTCCGACAGCGAGATCCCGCGCGCGATGCGCAACTCGCTGATCGTGGGCGGGGTGTCGACCGCGCTGTCCGCGCTGATCGCGGTGCCGGCGGCCTGGGCGGTCGGCCGCTTCCGGATGCACCGCACCGGCTCGCTGATCCTGGTCGCCCGCA